>JAJXXG010001123.1 GCA_021781255.1 Acidobacteriota bacterium | reverse complement strand
GTCCGTATGGGTATGCGGGCTATGGGTATCCGGGGCCGTATCCGAGCTACTACGGGCCGGTCTTCTACAGACCGTATGTTTATGCCGGCGGCTTTTACTACTGGCGGTAAGCCACACGTAGCATATCGATTGCAACGGGCGTCCTGAGATGGACGCCCGTTTTGCGTTGGATGCGGCGGAAAGCAAGAAGCAAACAGGGGCTGACGATTCCGCGCGCATGCATTCGTCTATAATGAGGAGGATCGCGAAGAGCGAGAGACGCGCGTTGAAGTCATGGCGATTGCCGGGGTTTGCGCGAGAGCGCGGACGGGGCAAGAGACGCCGGAGGACGATGCGCGCGAGAGACAAGAGAAGGCTGAAGCCCATTCATGATTCGTTTCCTGCAAAAAGATAATCGCGTGACGAAGGCGCTCTTCGTCGTGATCATCGGCGTCGCATCGATTGCGATGGTGGTTTACCTGATTCCCGGCCTGATGGCGGGCGGAGCGGCCGCGCCGGACACCTATGCGGTGGTGTATCCGCACTGGTATAGCCGGTTCCTTTCGAGCGGCGAAGTGGTGAGTCTGCAGAAGGTTCAGCAGATGGCGCGTCAGCAGATTCTTCAGCGGAATCCGCAGTATGTGGATAACCAGATGATTGTGAATCTGTTCGAGCAGCAGGTGGGTACGCAGCTTGTGCAGAGGCAGATTCTGGTGGATGAGGCGCGGAAGCTGGGAATCCACATAACGGATGCTGATGTTCGGCGGTATTTGCAGACGGGTCCAGCGGGCCAGGTACTTTTCCCGGATGGGAAATTTATCGGGCAGGCGCAGTATACGGCACTGGTGGAGAACCGGCTGAACACGACGGTGGCGGACTATGAGGCCGGCGTGAAGCAGGATATTGCGCTGCAGCGGCTGGAGGCGCTGATTACGGCTCCAGTGACAGTGAACGACCAGGAAGTTCGCGCCTACTATCTGAAGCACAATATCAAGATCAAGTTCCAGTACGCAGTGCTGCAGGCCTCGGATTTGGGCAAGACCATTAATCCGACGGACGCGGAGCTCGAAGCCTACTTCAAAAAGAATGCCGCGCAGTATGCAAAAGCGGTTCCGGAGCAACGGACGATCCAGTATTTTGCGTTTACTCCGGACCAGGTTCCGGGCGGCGTGGCACAGCCAACGCAACAGCAGATTGAGCAGTACTACAACAACCACCAGTCGGACTACCAGGTTCCCGAGCAGGCGAAGTCGCGGCACATTCTGATTGCGGTTTCGCCGACGGCGAGCGCGCAGGCGGATGCGGCGGCGAAAGCCAAGGCGGAGATGGTGCTGAAGCAACTGAAGGCGGGCGGAAGCTGGGAAGCGCTGGCGAAGAAATACTCCGACGATCCGGGAAGCAAGAACCAGGGTGGCGAGCTGGGATTTGCGCAGAAGGGGCGGATGGTTCCGACCTTTGACCATGCGATTTTCTCGCAGCCGATCGGACAGATTGACATTGTGAAGACGCAGTTCGGCTACCACGTGGTGCAGGTGGAGGCGCGGCAGCCGGCGCATACGCAGGCGCTGAACGAGGTTCTACCGACGATTCAGGCGACACTGATTCGGCAAATGTCAGAGAAGGCGCAGCAGGACTACGCAGAGAAGCTGACTTCAGAGGCTATCAAGAATGGCCTGGCAAAGACGGCGGCGGCGCATGGGCTGCAGGTGCAAACGACGCAGCCGGTATCGGAGCAGGGCGTGATTACTGCGCTGCCGGATGGATCGCAGGTGCTGGCGAAGGCATTCCAGATGAAGAAGGGCGATCCGCCGGAGAGTGCGCCGACTGGCGAAGGATATGCGGTTTTCCAGGTGACGGGGATCTCTGCGGCCCATGCGCCGAGCTTTGCCGATTGGAAGGACCATGTGCTGAGTGATTATCGCGCGGAGAAACTTCCGGCACTGCTGCGCGAGAAGACTGCACAGCTGGCCAGCGATGCGGCAAAGTCCGGCGACCTGGCGAAGGCGGCGAAGGCCGCGGGCGCGAAGCTGGAGACGAGCGACGAGGTGACGGAGACCAGCCAGGTTCCGGATCTGGGGCAGTTGTGGCAGGTTGCACCGACGCTGTTCAATTTGCCGGTAGGCGGTGTGAGTGGCGCGATCAACACGGGGCAGACCGGCGTGGTGGCGAAGATTCTCGACAAGCAGGAGCCGACGCCGGACGAGATGCAAAAGAACCTGGACGCGACAAAACAGCAACTGCTGGACCAGCGGCAGAATGAAGCTTTCGATGTGTTCGCCAGCGACGTAATCAACCAGTACAAGAAGAACAAGCTGGTGATGATGAATCCGAAGGCGATTAACGGAGGAGCTCCGGGCGAGTGAGCTGAGTCGCGAGTAGAAGTTCAAAGCCCGCATCCCATGAGGATGCGGGCTTTTTTGCAGGCGTAGACCCATTGCAGTAGGGTGAAGGAGGAGGAGATGAAGCGGAGATGAAGATGAAACGGGCACAAGGAGTGCTGCTGCACATCAGCTCGCTGGCTTCGAGGGGTGGAATCGGAGACCTTGGGCCGGCGGCACATGCGTTTGTGGAGTTTCTGGCAGCAGCGAAGCAGCACGTGTGGCAGGTGCTGCCGATGTGCCCGACGGGATTTGGAAATTCGCCTTACGCAGGGACTTCGGCGTTTGCGGGAAATCCGTTTTTAATCAGCCTGGAGGTGCTGGCGGATTGGGGATGGATTGCGAGGGATCGGCTTGAGGGGCTGCAAAGCGCACAGGGGGCAGTGGATTTTGGCCGCGTGGAGCAGGAAAAGCTGCCGCTGCTGAAGGAAGCTGCGGGGAATTTTGTGGAGCGCGGTGCGAGCGATGCAGCGCTGGCGGGGCAGTGGAAGGAGTTTGAGCAATTTTGCCGCGCGGAGAAGGGCTGGCTGAATGACTATGCTCTCTATGCGGTGCTGCGGCGTGAGCTGGGGACTGGTACTTGGACGGCATGGCCGGAGGATTTGCGGTATCGGAAGGCTGAGGCGCTGGAAGGCGTGAAGCACGACCATGGGCGTGCGCTGGCGGTGGAGCAGGCGATGCAGTTCGCGTTCAGGAAGCAGTGGGGGGCGTTGAGGGAGCGCGCGGCGGGGCACGGAATTCGCATGATGGGCGACGTGGCGATTTTCGTGAATATGGATTCAGCGGATGTGTGGGTGCATCCGGAGATTTTTGAGCTGGATGAGAAGCTGCAGCCTACGCGCGTGGCGGGAGTGCCGCCGGATTACTTTTCGGCAACGGGTCAGCGGTGGGGCAATCCGCTGTATCGCTGGGATGCGCTGAAGAAGACGGGATACAAGTGGTGGGTGGAGCGGATCAAGCGCGCGCGGGCGATTTACGATATGGTGCGGCTGGACCATTTTCGCGGGTTCGAGGCGTACTGGGCGATTCCGGCGGTGGAAGAGACGGCTGTGAACGGCGAATGGGTGAAGGGGCCGGGTGCGGATTTGTTTCATGCGCTGGAGAAGGCGCTGGGACCGCTGGCGCTGGTGGCGGAAGACCTGGGATTGATTACCGACGAAGTGCATGCGCTTCGGCACGAGCTGGGGATGGCGGGGATGAAGGTGATCCAGTTCGGCTTCAGCGACAAGGGCGCGCACACGCATCTGCCTCAGCAGTACGAGACAGACACGGTGGCGTATACGGGGACGCACGACAACGACACGACGCCGGGATGGTGGCACACGTCAGACAAGCATGTGCATGCGGCGGTGGAGGCGCTGGTGGGCCCGGTGCATGGGCGGCCGGTGTGGCCGCTGCTGCGCGCGGTGGCGGCGAGCGTGGCGGCGGTGGCCCTGGCGCCTGCGCAGGACTTGCTGGAACTGGGCAGCGAGGCGCGGATGAATACGCCGGCGGTTCCGGAAGGGAACTGGAGCTGGAGAGCGCCGGAGGGCTGCTGGACGCCTGAGCTGGCGGCGAAGCTGGCGGCGCTGGTGGACGTGACGGACCGGGAGAATGATCCGTTGGGGTGAGGCGGGTAGACAGTAGTCAGTTTCGTGATGCGGTGAGAGTCTTGTCTTTCCATTTTTCGCGCAAAAGATGCGCGCAAAATGTGGAGCCGGGATAGTGGGTGGACATGGAGTGTTCGATTCCCCCCGGTCTCAGAGGTGAGACCTGTGGTACCCGCTACACAGAAAAGCCAGCTTCAAAAAAACCGATTACGTATTCAACAGCCGCACAGATTCCTTTGATTTCAGAATCGAAGGAACTCCCTGGTGGCACGGGTATTTCATCGACCGATACCTCCAACTTGAGTGCGGATTCCAGCTTAATATTGCAGTGCTGCGTAAGGTCGGCCCCATGGATCTCAAAAAAGAAGAATGGGTCGTCACTTTCCAGAAAATTAACTCTGACTCCCTTGCCGTTACAGACTCGAATAGTCGAAGGGATGGAAGAGAATTTGCAGCTAAGATGAGTCGGAACGGCTGCAACGATGTGAGGCAGTCTGTGCCTGTCCTTTCTGGCGCAGTCATGGAGCAATAGCAGATGCTTCATAAGTTCTTGAGTTCCGGGGTCTGTCGTGTTGGGAGCATTGTAAGGCTGTATTGACCTCACCCAATTAACTAGGTCGGCTGGGAAATGCCTTTTGGCGAAACGTGTCTTCTCAAACCGCTCCACTGTATCGCAGATGGGAAATTCGAGGCTGTCTGCCTTGGCGGGAAGCGCGAGATTTTCGAGAAATATTGCCGTTTGATAGACGGCGGAATCCAGGGCGGCACGCATGTTGTAAAAAAACTCGCCCAACTCAAGAGCGAGGCTGTTTTCCCGAGAGCCCTTAGCTCTGACCCGGAGACATCCCAATGTCCAATCGCTGTTTGGCTCAGTCGCGAATTCGTAGGTGTCTGGATGAGTAACTCGCTCCCATTCAGCTTGGAAAGCTTTAAGGTGCAATGCCGCCCTTTCAATGCGCTTCCAGCTCTCGGGAAAGAACTTGCGATCCATTCCCGAATCATAACCCTGATTCTCCTGTTTAACGGGAGGGGATAATTGCCTAAGAGTGTTCGATTTCCCAGCAGCGATGCGGGCGGAGGTTGGCGTGCAGTTGGCGGCGGGGCCGGGTCTTGCTATGCTTGCCGCACATGGATACTCCTGCGATTGAGACATTTGGCTTGACGCGGCGGTTTGGGGCGCTGACGGCGGTGGAAGACGTGACGCTCAGCGTCGCAAAGGGGCAGTTTTTCGGGTTCCTGGGGCCGAACGGCGCGGGGAAATCGACCACCATCAAAATGCTGACGGGTCTGCTGGAGCCAAGCGCGGGCCGGATGGAGATTCTGGGCCAGCCATTTGGTGCTGCGGCCCTGGAACTGAAGCGGCAGATTGGCGTGGTGCCGGAGGGAATGGCGCTGCAGGGACGGCTGACTGCGCCCGAATATCTGAAGTTTGTGGGGCGGATGTACGGGCTGGACCGCGCGGTGACGGAGCGGCGGACCGAGGAACTGCTCGAGTTTATGAAGCTGGCCGATGAGCGGCGGAAGATGGTGACGGATTTTTCGCACGGGATGCAGAAGAAGCTGGCGCTGGCGGCGGCAGTGATTCATGGGCCGAAGATTCTATTTCTTGACGAGCCGTTTGAGGGCGTGGACGCGGTGGCGGCGGGAATGCTGAAGGCGATGCTGCAGGGGATGATTCAGCGCGGAGCGACGATTTTTTTGACGACTCACGTGCTGGAGATTGTGGAGCGGCTGTGCAGCCACGTGGCGATTATTTCGCAGGGGCGGATTGTGGCGAATGGGTCGATTGAAGAGCTGCGGGCGGGCGTGGCGAGTCGGTTGCCGGGCGAAGAGGCGAGCCAGAAGCTGACGCTGGAGCAGATTTTCCTGTCGATTGTGGGCGCGGGCGAGATGGAGCCGGCGCAGGAGCTCTCATGGCTGAGCTGACGCCGAGGCCGGCGGCGGAGGAGAGACTGCTGGCTGCGGGTGGATGGTGGAGTCCGCTGGCGCGCGCGCAGTATGCGGCGCTTGCGCGGTTGCGCTGGCAGGTGTTTCTGGGCGGCGTGAAGAAGATTCGCGGGATTCTGGAGCTTGGCGCGAGCGGCATTCAGCTAATGGTCTTTTCGTTTATGGGAATTGGGCTGGCTTTTGGGCTGGGCGCGGCGAGCTACGGGATTGCACAGAAGCAAGAGTGGATTTTTTTGCCAGTGATGTTCTGGGGCGTGACGTTTATGTGGCAGACGGTGCCGATTGCGCTGGCATCCTTCCAGGACCAGTTCGACATGAGCAGCGTGCTGAGGTTTCCGATGACCTTCAGCGCGTTTTATGTGCTGTATGTGGTGTTCGGGCTGCTGGATGTTTCGACGGTGATGGGCGGGTTGTGCTGCCTGGGAATCCTGATTGGAACATGGATGGCGCGGCCGGAGCTGACGGGCTGGCTGGCGGCGGGGCTGGTGACGTTTGCAGCATTCAATGTGCTGCTGGCACGGGCTGTGCTGGCGTGGCTGGACCGGTGGCTCTCACAACGGCGAACACGGGAGATTGCGAGCGCACTGTTCTTACTTTTTCTGGTGGGATTGCAGTTTCTGAATCCGGGACTGCGGGAACCGATGCAACCGGACACCAGGACCATTGCGCAGGTGAAGGCAGACCAGAAGCACATTGCGGAATGGCGGCGTGGATTGCTAGTGGCGAGCAAGCTGCAGGCGTGGACACCGCCGGGGCTGGTGGCCGGAGCGACGGCGGAGGAGGGCCAGCGGAAGCCGGGAATGGCGCTGGGTGCGCTGGCGGGTATGGCCCTGTGGATGGTGGCGATGGGCGGCGTGCTGGGCATGCGGCTGAGGGCAGAGTATCGCGGAGAGAATTTGAGCGATGCACCGAGCCGGCTCCAGAATACAAAGGCGCAGAACGCAAAGGACAAAGCGGCAAATGCTGGACGCGAGTGGGGCATTGGCGGCAATGGGCCGATGGGGGCGCTGATAGAAAAGGAACTGCGCACGCTGACGCGGTCAATGCCGCAGCTTTATGCGCTGGGCTTGCCTGTGGTGATGGTGTTTGTGATTGGCACACTATTCAAGAACAGCGCGGGCGAGGGACGCCATGCATTTCAACTGGCAGTGCCGGTATGCGTGGCGTATGGGCTGCTGGGATTTACGCGGGTGAT
>JAJXXG010000807.1 GCA_021781255.1 Acidobacteriota bacterium | reverse complement strand
TGTTGATCGCGGCAAGCGCGCCGAGGCTGGCGTTCTGGAGCAACTGGTTGTGCATTCCGGCCATGGCCTGGCTCATGAGCTGATTTGATTTTCCGGTGTTGTCGGCAAAGTCGATCAACTGATTGGCGTCAGCCTGCGCGAGGAGCCTGCGGCCGAGACGGCCGACATAGCTGAGCTTGAGGAGGAGGCCGCCCGTGAACTGATGCTGCATGCCGAAGTCGTAGCTGATGGAGTAAGGCGTGCGCAGGTTGCTGTCGACGCCTTCATTGAATGCCTGACCGTTGGCAAGGCCGTAGGGAGAACCGCCGGAGACGTAAGGGGTATAGGGCGGCCTGATGGCGGCCGGCGCTGAGGGGACGGGCGGCTCATTCGAGAATCCGCCGAAACGGATGTCGCCGGTGAGCGATTGTCCCGGGCTGCCGGAGACGCCGTACGGCTGATTGGCGTTGCTCTGGAAGAGATAAGAGTACTGCGAGGCCTGGTACTGGATGGCGTTGACGACGGTGTGGTCGTAGATGATGCCCGCGCCACCGTTAAAGACGGTCCTGCCGTTGGAGGTGGGAACCCAGGAAAAGCCGATTCTGGGGGCGAAGTTGTCAAATTGCGGTCCGAAGTAGCCGGGTCCGCCGTTGGCTTTTCCTCCCAGGACATAGTTGATGCAGGGGACGCCGGCTCCCAGCTTGAAGTTGCAGTCGGTGGAGGGGCCACTGGCTCCGGCGGCGCTTTGGGCTTCGCGATAGCCGAAGTACTGGCTGAAGCCCATGTTGGGCAGGGACTCGATGCCGTTGACCTCGTAGGGGACGGAGTAGTTCTGCCAGCGGAGGCCGACGTTGATGGTGAGCTGTGGAGTGACCTTCCAGTTGTCGGTGACGTAGAGCTCGGTTTCGTAGTAGCGGTAGTGAGTGGCAAGTCCGGTGCCCTGCTGGACGACGTTGCCCTGGGCGTTGTAGTTGAAGGTGCTGGCGACGTTGGCGATGTGGCCAAGCAGGTAGGTAAAGAGGGAGTCGTAGTCGCTGGTGGCGTTGGGATCGATGTCAGAGGGCCGCTGCGCGGAGCTCAGTCCGGGCAGATAGCCGCCCAGGCCGACGCTGGGAGAGTTGTAGTCGAGGATGGTGTTGCTGATGGGGTTGATGTACTTGAAGGTGCCGCCGAACTGGAGGTTGTGCCTGCCCTTGATCCAGGTAAAGTCGTCCCCGACGACGGGAATGGGATAGGTGCGCGCCTGAGCGTTGCTGGCGCTGGCGTAGGGGCCGGAGAGCAGCGAACCTCCCGAGCCGTTGCTGCCCCATCCGGCCGCATACTGGAAGGCGCCGGTGGGGTTGTAGGTGTTGGGGAAGTTGAAGTCAGTGACGGTCTCACCGTACCAGGCCTTGTTGGTTTTGTTGGAGCCGATGGCCCAGGTGTGGCTGGCCACCCAGTGGTAGCTGCTGTCAAGGAACGGGAAGGTGAGGGGGTCGCCCGGGAACTGGATGGGACTCTGCGTGGCGGTCTCGCGGATGACGCCGCCGGTGACGGAGAGCTGCTGATTCTCAGTGAGGTTGTAGTCAATGCGGGCGACGTAGTTGTTGAGAACGAGAGGGAAAGGCGCATTGAACTGGTAGCCGCCGGTGTTGATTCCGTCAGCGCAGATGCCGGTGTAGAACGAATCGCAAGCATTGGCGAGGTTGTATTGAGGAAAGCGTTGAGAGGCAACGCTCATGAGGGCGGAGTTGATGCCGAGGCCGGAGGGATCGAAGGACTTGATTTGCGCCGGAGTGATAAAGTTGGTGGTTCCCTGGGCCTGATTGGTGTAGTAGGTCAGGTTTCCGGAGCGGAGGCTGCCAAGAGGAACGACGCGGTCGGTGATGTTGTTGAGGGTGTCGCGACGGCTGTTCCAGTCAAAGAAGAAGAAGGCCTTCTGGCGCTTGATGGGACCGCCGATGGAGCCGCCGAACTGATTGCGGATGAGCGGAGGGCGGCCGATGCCTGCGTTGTTGTTGAACCAGTCGTTGGCTTCGAGGTCGGTGTCGCGGTGGTACTCGTTCAGGTCGCCGTGAAAGGCGTTGGATCCGCTATGGGTGACCAACTGATACTGGCCGCCGCCGCCCTCGCCGTCGTTGGCGGTTTCACCGGCGGTGGTGCCGTTGAACTCCTGCACGGAGTCAACGGGAGCGCCTGAATTGATGGCGCCGAACTGGCCGGTGGCCATGTCATTCATATCGAGGCCGTCGAGGGTGACGTTGCTCTGGTCAGTACGGGCGCCGGTGACGGAGCCGTCGAGGGTGACGCCGGGCTGCTGGGTGAAGAGCACGGCGGGGGTGTCACGATTGGCGATGGGCAGATCGTTGAGGAACTGGACCTGGAAGTTATTGCCGATGGTGGCATCGGTGGTATTGATGGTTTCAGTTTCGGTGGAGCCGTTCACCTCAACCGTAGAGGCGGCAGAGCCGAGGGTGAGGCGAACGTTCTGGGTACGGGTGCTGCTGATGTTCATGTAGAGGCCGGTGATGGTGACGGACTTGAAGCCATCGCGGGTAAAGGTGATGGAATAGCCGGGGCCTGGGTTGACGTTGGTGATGAGATAGGAACCAACGGAGTTGCTGACGCCCTTGTAGACGACACCGGTGGAGGGATTTCTGACGGTGACATTTACGCCGGGAACGACGGCTCCGGAGGGGTCAGTGACTACGCCGGTGACCGAGGCTATGTCTTGCGAACGCGCGAGCGTGGAGATGAGAACACAAAGAACAAGAAGAGCCAAAGACCTGAACATGATTCGCATACAACGCCTCCCAGAAGAATTGAGGAACTTTGCCGGCGGCAGACGGAGCGGCCGAAACGGTCAAAAAAGGAAGCACGCTAGAGCTTCCAGTAACTTGCCCCCTGATTAGGGAAGATTTCGATTGAGGCTACGACGGATACCCAAATGTTCCGTACAACGAGGCCTGCCATGGTTCCGCGGCTCGATCAGGCAGACCACTCCCCTGAGGGAGAAGAGATCTGCAGAAATGTTGCGTGAATGCAGGGTTCCAGTTCTGTCGTAACGTTCTATTGATCTTGAGTATGCGTCCTTTCTGCCCACGAAGTAAAGGGGGAAATGGGGTGTGAAGTTACGTCAATGGTTGTATGGGGTGGTTCCCCCGGGGGACGGATCGGAGGGTTATAACTCTCCGTGAAGATGGGTCAAATATCTAATTTTATTAGTTTTATGGTTAAAAACGGGCGGGAGCGGACGATGGAGACGGGATGGACCAGGGGGCGGAAATTCCTGTAGCCGCGGTGGAGCGGAGGCAGGCGAGCGGGGGACAAGGAGATGCCAGATAGCGAAGTTCAGATGCGCATGGGCATGAGGACATAGCGGTACTTGAACTCGGCTTCGGGATCCTCGGGACGCATCTGACCGGCGGACTGAGCGTCTTTAAACTCGAGGCGGACTTCGCCGGAGTTATCGAGGGCCTTGAGGAAGTCAAGGATATACGAGGAGTTGAAACCGACCGCGATGGTCTCGCCGGAGTAGGGCGTGTCGATGGTGTCTTCGCTCTCACCGGACTCATTGGAGTTGGCGCTGATCTTGAGCTCGTTGTCTTCAAGCCGGAGGCGGATGGCGCCGGAACGCTCGTCGGCAAACTGGGCGACACGCTGGATGGCGGCGGCAAGCTCACTGGAGCGAATGACAGCGAACTTGGTGTTGTCGCGAGGCATGACGGCCTCAAAGTTGGGGAACTGGCCGGTGAGCTTGCGGCTGGACAGAGTGCGATGACCGATGCGGAAGAAGAGAGTGTGCTCGTCATCGGCGAAGTCGAGTTTCTCGGCATCGGTGTTGGCAAGGAGCACCTGCAGCTCCTGAAGAGCCTTGCGCGGGATGAGGACGCGCTTTTCGCCACTGATGCCTTCGAGGGTCTCATTGGGCTTTTCGACGAAGGAGAGGCGATGACCGTCGGTGGCGACCATGGCAAGCGACTCAGCCTTGAGGATGAGCAGAGCGCCGTTCAGGGTATAGCGGGACTCCTCGTTGGAGATGGCAAAGATGGTGCGGCTGATGAGGGCGCGCAAGGCGAGGATGGAGATGCTGGTGGCGGCGATGGAAGGAAACTCAGGAACCTGGGGATAGTTGGCGCGGGCCATGCCGACCATCTTGGTTTTGGAACGGCCGCTGCGGATCTGGACCCAGTGATTATCAAGCAGGTTGATGGAGATGTCGCCGTCGGGAAGAAGCTTGATGTAGTCGTAGAGCTTGCGCGCGGGAATGGTGCAGGAGCCCGGTTTTTTGACCTTGACGGAAGCGCTGGTGCGGATGGCCTGATCGAGATCAGTGGCGGTGATGCTGAGGCGATCATCATCGGCTTCGATGAGGAAGTTGGAGAGAATCGGGATGGTCGTCTTGCGTTCGACTACGCTCTGAGTCGCCGTGAGCTCCTTGAGCAGATCCTGGCGGCTTACGGTAATTTCCATCGCTGCCCCCTGAACGGCCGGCTTCTCGACATCGCTTTCGACACTCGGCATAGATCTCTCCCCAGCACTTGAAGCCGCGTCCTATGCCCTCACTGTACAACAGCTTGCGGGCGGCCGGAAGTGGCCTTGGCTCATCACCCCGATTGTAGCTATGTCTCGGGATAAAAGGCGCGTGGAAAAACGGGGTAATTTTCTGGAATACAGGGAATTGGGAGCAGAAAGCGGAACCGGCGGAGGGAGTGGCGGAGGATGGCGATGCGGGATGCGCGCGACGGGAGGGGGTGGAAGAGTGTGTGTTTAATAAATAAAACCCAGAAGCCCCCGTAGTAGGCATAGGAAAAGTGGGAATTGCGAGGGAATAGCGGCTGGGCGCGGGTTTGCGGTGGGTGCGGGTTTTCTAAAACGCGGCTGTGCAATTCAGGGAAATTGGATAAGTGGGGCGCAAGGGGTGGGAATCGACCATGGTTTTCCATGGCTCCCACAGGAGGCGCCGGAAGGCCTGTGGAATGCAGGCGGGTTGTGTGGGAGGCGCGACGAAGGCGTGCTGGTGGAGCGAGTTGCAGGAGGCGGCGAATCCACAGAGGGAGAAGGGATGGGGTAGATGCGGGAGGGCGGTTGGAAGGGTCGGGGTGGGCAGGCTGCGGCGGATTCTGCGCCGGGAGTTATATAAGGAGAGGCGCAGGAGATTGCGCGGATTTTATACTGAGATTTCCATGTCTTACGCGACGGCCATCGACCATTTGAATGCCATGACACCGGAGCTCTATGCGAAGGCGGGACTGGCGCGGCGCAAGTTCTCGCTGGAAGAGGTAAGGACGCTGCTGACGGCCCTGGGCGATCCGCAGCGGGAGTTTGCCTCGGTGCTGATAGCGGGGACGAACGGGAAGGGATCGACGGCGGCGACGCTGGCATCGATTTTGACGGAAGCGGGGTTGAGCACGGGGCTGTATACGTCACCGCATCTGGAGAGGCCGAACGAGCGGGTGCGGGTGAATCGGACGGAGATTGGGGACAGCGATTTTGCGCGGCTGTTTTTCAAGGTGCTGGAGGCGGCAGATGGGCTGGTGAGCGGCGGACGGCTGCCGCAGCCGCCGAGCTACTTTGAGGTGCTGACGGCGCTGGCGTTTCTCTACTTTGCCGAGCGGCAGGTGGAGATGGCGGTGCTGGAGGTGGGGCTGGGCGGGCGGCTGGACGCGACGAACGTGGTGGAGCCTGTGCTGTCGATTGTGACGGATATCGCACTGGATCATGTGGAGTGGCTGGGCCCGACGATCGGCGCGATTGCGCGGGAGAAGGCGGGAATCCTGCGCCGCGGGGGAACGATGATTACGCTGCCGCAGCATCCGGAGGCGAACCAGATTCTGGGCGAGGTGGCGACGGAGCTGGGCGTGCGCGGGGTGAGCGCGGTAGAGTACATGCCGGCGGTGGAGACGACGGGAGCTTATACAGTGCAGGCGCTGGGAGAGGCTGTGCGGGTGGATTCGCCGCTGGGTGGAGCGCATCAGCACCGGAACGTGGCCCTGGGAGTTGCGGCAGCGGTGGAACTGAGAGAGCAGCACGGATTCGCGATCCGTGCGGCGGCGATCGAGGCAGGAATCCGCAAGACGAGCTGGCCGGGACGGCTGGAGCGGATGGTGTGCGACGGGGTGGAGTGGGTGCTGGACGTGGCGCACAATCCGGCGGGAGCATGGGCGCTGCGCGCGGGCCTGCGCAGCATTCTGGAAGGGCCGCGAAGCAAGGTTCTGGTGTTTAGCTGCCTGCGCGACAAGCCGGCGCGGGAGATGGCGCAGATACTGTTTCCTCTGTTCGAGCGGGTGATGGTGACGCCGATTCACTCGGCGCGCGCGACGGCGACGGAGGATCTGCTGGAGGCGGCGCGCGGGACAGGGACGGACGCAATTGCGACGGGATCAGTGAGCGAGGCGCTGCGGGCGGCGGGCGACGAGGCCAAGGGAGGCGTGGTGGTGATATCAGGGTCAGTGTATCTGGTGGGCGAGGCGCGCGCGATTCTGCGGAGAGGAATGGGCAAAGCGGAATGAGCGAGCGGCCGAATCCCATGCCGCGGCTTCATCGCTGGCGGACGAATGCGTTGCAGACGCCTGTGCTGACAGTGTGGACGGTGATCTGCGGGAGCGCGGCGCTGGCGGTGTCAGTGATGGAGAAGAGCGGGCGGGTGCAGCACCGGATCGCGCGGCTGTGGGCGCGCAACGTGGTGCGGATCTCGCTGTCGCGGGTGAGGGTGGAGGGCGCGGAGAATCTGCGCAAGCACCCGGTGGCGGTGTACGCGTCAAACCATACGTCGTACATGGACATTCCGGTGATTTTTGCGGCATTGCCGTTTCAGTTCCGAATCCTGGCGAAGAAGGAGCTTTGGCAGTGGCCGTTCATCGGGTGGTATCTGGACCGGTCAGGGCAGATGCCGATTGACATTGGAAATCCGCACGCCTCGCTGGCGAGCCTGAGCGGAGGAGTGAAGGCGCTGCGCGCGGGGATGCCGCTGGTGGTGTTTCCAGAAGGAGGACGGACGGCGACGGGAGAGCTGAAGCCGTTTCTGGACGGCGCGGCGTACATGGCGATCCGGGCGCAGATGCCGCTGGTGCCGATTGCGCTGAAGGGTGTGTACGATCTGCTGCCGATTCACACGCGCCATCTTTTTCCGGGGGAGC
>JAJXXG010001146.1 GCA_021781255.1 Acidobacteriota bacterium | reverse complement strand
CCTCGGAAATCGGCGTTTGAGCTGTTCAAGGCGAGTGTCAACTGGTCAAGAGAGTTCACGCCTATCAAGACGGCAAAAGGCGAGCTGACGGAGGAGTGGGACTTCATCCACAGAGCCCGGGTGCGGGTTCAACTCAATGCCGTCACTCGTCATCGTCCCGCATTCCACACGGGGTGGTCGGCAACAGTTGACCTCCTTGTGAACGCGCCCGAATACATCAGCCCCGATCTACTGCATGAGGTCGCCTGCATGGCAGGCCGATTTAAAGGGGTAGGCGATTTTCGGCCTTCGTACGGGCGATTCCGCGTGACCCACTTTACGACCGGATTAGAGAGCGAATGACCTCCTGCCTGTGCTGTATCAGGTAAGCGGACTCCGAAGCTTCCGGTCACAGCACCGGCCTTGAGCTGCAGAGGCAAGGCCGGTGCACCTCTGATGAACTCCGGACTGATTCCAACCGTCCCTCTAAGCAAACGTCCCAGGTACGAGTTACTTTCCGCTTACCGGCCGAGCTTCCCTTTTGCGGTCTCGATTCTCTCTTCTAGCTCTTGGTTCGTGCGGTGGATGTCGCGGATCTTTTCGAGCTTTTCCTCAATCCTGCCCTGCACGCGCTCAGCGAATTCCGTACTGCGCGTGCTCGACTCCATCTCCTCGCATCGCTCCACTTCTTCTTCGAGAGATCGAATCACGGACTCGTTCTTGCGGGGCAGTTCGAGCCACCGCTCAACATGGTCGGCCATCCGCTCGCGCCATTCCTGGTGCCGGCTGCTGGAAGTCTGAGAGGCGAGATTCCAGGCCTCATCGAGATTCTCGCGGTGTGAGCGTACTGGTCTCGGTCGAGTGGGTGCTGCGTCCTCTCCTGGTTGGCGAGCTTGATCCGCTCCTTAGCGGCGCCGGAATCGCTGTGCGCCAGGTTCAGGCATTCTCCGGCAACTCCGCGCATTTGGTCGAAATGCAGTTCGCACAACCAGGCTCGGCGGTCGCGGATCTCGTCTTTGGCACGCGCCACTTCTCCCAAAGGAAGTCGCGGTCCTCTTTGGTCAGTCTCCCGTCGTTGCCACCGATCGACTCGAACAATTCGGTGGTAGCCTATGTGCCCAAGGGGATCGGAGGTGGTAACCGTCCTGGTGCGGCAGTTCAATTTCCCTTTCATAATTGCGGTCGCGAGGGCAGTTAGTGATCGTTATTCTCTGGCCAGTGCTGAGTTGGTCGCCGACCATGCGCTCAAGTGGCGTGGCTCCAGGTCAGCTCGACTGACCCGACCCAACAGAAAATCGGCCTGAAACGGGTAATGGTTCTGTATACCGCACACCTCAGCGAACGCTCTACGGGCTTCCTATTGCGTTTTTTTAGCCGATCCGCCCTTCATTTAGAGTCCCCCGAAAGGGAATCGGTAGACCCCTCGCCTTTCAGGCGAAGGACGTGTTTTTCGCCGGCAGGCCGTTGCGTTCGCTTTCCAAATTGAACAGCGGGAAAGATGAATTTGCAGACGGCGAGACGGTGAATGTTGCGGTCTAGATGCTCTGGTATCGGCCACAGGTCGATTAATCCGGCTTCCAGCCGTATCGGAAATAGGTGTCTCCTAGGTCTGCGCCGTCGCCTCCTCTCTTGCGGCCTTCCTTTTTTTGAATGAATCCCCAAATTTCGTCGGCCTGAACGTCCGTGACGTTGAGGTTCACCAGCTTTTCAACGAATAACGTGAGGCAGCGGTCACCCGCCAAAACCAGCAGGCGGAGAATCGTGTCCCGGTGAATGCCGGTGATCCGCTCGGCACTGCGAACGCTCACGGTGCGCGAGTACGTGCGGCAGCGCAAGGCCGCGATGGGCCTGCTGGGTCACGAGGTTTTCGTCCCCCAGTCGTACCAGCTTGGCCGCGAGGCGCAGGTGAGGAAGTCGTCGCTCGAATTCACCGATCAGGCGGCGCATAATGCCGGACCTGGCTCCGGGATGCCGGGGGCTTTACTAGCTATTTCGAAACCTCTGCAATTTGCGCGGGAACAGCGGGAACAGCGGGAACAAGCGCGTAAACACCGAGTAGCTCCACTCCCAAGTCACAGGAACAAACTGGGAACGCATGGGAACGTCGCACGGGATCAGCCCTTGGGTCTCCGGAGCTGTTCCCGGTGTTCCCATCGATGGGATTCGCAATGGGAACACGGAACCCCTTGGTATTCAAGATTGTTCCCGGCGTTCCCAATTTTCCCAATGCTTTTCGACAGGGTGACCGTGCTGCAGAACCATCGAGGAGATCCCGGCCTAGGCCACGTCCTCCTCCCACATCCGCGCACCAATTACGTACACCCACGGCATCCGCATGCAGGGCAGGCGGACTCTTTGCTTGGGTCTCTCGCTGCCCGGCAACAGCCAACCCCGCTCGCGAAGAATCTTGACTGCTTCTTTTGGGTCGAAGCCGGCGCAGACTTCACGCTGGAAGCATTCCGAGAGCACCAAGAATTCGCGCTGATGATCGCGGTTCAACCGGAAAAAGCCGGCGCGGTTGATGATGTGCTGGTTCGCAATGCGTATGTCCTGGAACCTGCTGGCGCCATTCGTAGCAAAAAAGCTGCGCACCTGGACCAAGAGAGCCTTCTCTTCACGGTTGCCGGTCCATCCAAAGCCATCAAGCCACGAGACAAAGCACTTCCCCACGGCCGTGATGGACTCGCCCTCATTCCATCCGGTCAAATTGTAGCGTGTGGCGATCTCCCCGGCCACAGCCACAAGCCCGAAGCGCCGCGCCACCCGAGCCACCTGCCCACTACAGCCATCGGGTGCGAACTTCTCGATAAACTGCCGGATACCATCGGCCAGGACCGCACCTAACTCGCCCCGGTCTCGAACGAGCATTCCTAACCACTCTCTGCCCACGGCACCGTGATACCGGCTCGCCGCGTCCTTGAGCGCGAGGGCGAATGCTGCTCCATCTGCGACCCCATGCAACTCTTCAAACGTACCCAGTCCAGCGCCAGAATCCGCTGAGATGTCAGCGAGGCGAATTTCCTGCCCCGCAGTTGGCTTTTCTCCGGCCCGACTCATCAAGTCGGCAAGGCTTACCTCGCCGGAAGAAAGAAAGAGCAAGCGCCAGCTCGCGGACTCACGCGCTGCGCCGGTGCGGCCGGCGCGCACTTTGCCTCTGCCATTGGACAATAGGTAAGCCCCTGCACCGGCTTCTCGTGGATCGAATTGCCCCAGTTCATCCATGAAGAGAACGCCGTCGTTATGCAGGTTGGCAAGTCCTTCGAGACCGTTCGTCGTGGTGCGCCAGGCCCTGCAGAAGCTCACCGGATCTCCCCAGATGGAGGCACCGACCTTTTGCGCCGTGGTCTTCCCCGTCGAGGAAGGCCCGCGGAAGTGGAATCCGCCCGAATCCTCACCGGTTAGTTCGAGCAGCGGCCCAGCCAAGGCTGTACAGATCGAAAAGACCACCCGCGAATTACCCCGAGCCAGGTCGGCAAGATTGGTCTTCCACTCTGCGACGGTGCCGGACACAGCGTAGGCCGGTTCGATCAAGTTCGAATTCTGAAACACAACTGTCTCGCCATTGTGTCCGACGACTTCGCCGGGCAGGACGTAGACGCCGCCATTCCAGCCCAGCCGGTCCACACACCGCGCACGCGCATCCACCGGCCACACCTGCAGGTATATCGCGAGCAGTTCCCGCGCCGCCTTTAACGGGGAGATGGCGATGCCCTCTCGGGCAAGCTCGCGACGGACATCTACTCCATCTCCCTGGAGGAGAGCGTTCGGCATTGCCCACTGATGGCACATGCCGTCTCGGTCCCTCCATTCAAGCAAACGTCCCCATTCGCTGCTCTTGTCGTCGCGCGTTATGGCAACGATATGGAGCGGCGAGCAAATCCAGACAGGGGACCTGGGGTTGCCATCCTTGTCGTTCGCCCCAATGTAGCTCACGCCCTTATCGGTAACCTCGAAGCGGCCCCCGCCCCAGTCGCAACTGGCAACCATCGGAAGAGCACTATGGAGTATCTTTGCCAGCGCGTCATCACCACGAGCCCCTACGTAATCGTCCGGTCCGTTGATGCCAGGCTCTTCCGGCAGATGGCATAGCCGCACGGTGCAGCCCCGCCCGGTCAGCTCTCTCGCCAGCGCGTTGCGTGCCGCCTGCACCTTACTGTTGCTGTCAACATTGGAGTCGAGCAGCAGATAGACAACCCGCCCGTCGCAGACAGCCAGATCGGGCAACGGACCAGTAACATCCACTCGCTCACCATTGACTCCGACATCCTTCCCGATGCGCCCGCGCCAGCCCCAGCAGCCTCCCATACCCACGGGGATTACATCGGTGCTGGTGCGACGCGCCCATGCTGTGACCGCCAAGACCGACTTCTCGGCTTCCACTAGGATGATCGGGCTACCCGGCTCCTGTAGCTTTACCCGGGCATCCGGTGGGAAATACAAGTGCCTGCCGTCGCCATAGGCGCTGATGTATTTGTCTTTTGGCTTGCCGTCTTCAATCTCTGGATTGTCGCGCCGCACGCGCGCCGTCACGCGCTGTCCCGTAACGCAAGAACAGTAGGGAAAGAGTATTCCGGCCATGTTGCTTGAGGCCGGCCCGCGGATGCCAAAAACCTCACGCGCGTCTCTGTCCGACACACGCTCGATGTGTGCCTCTACCAACAGATCGGGTGGGACCCCGATGCAGGCGAACCCCTGTACATCCCGCTCGGAGAGCGTGGCCATGTATCTCCTCCTAGACAAAGCAGAGAAGGAGTGAGACCATGATCCCAGTCGTCTCGCGGCGGCTAGATCCTATGGTCGGGCCGGAGACACGTTCGCAGCGTGTTCCTCCGGCCTTTTCACTTCTTTGCTGCTGATTAGCACATTAGCCGGAGAAGGGCCCCTAATCAATTCTTCCAGAACAAAATCGTAAGCGTATTCGCATATTTCCAGCAGGCTACAGTAGTTTTCCACCCAGCTACGGCATTTCCCCGACCTTTTGCGCAAAGGGCCGGGGCACCGCGCCCCAAGCTGCGCGGCACACATCAAAGAATTCATCTCCAAAAGCTGATCCAATCTCACAGGAACTTGTGTTTGTTCCGAGTTGAGCCTTTGAGACAATCCTTCAGGCCTCTATCCATTCGCTCGACTACTTCAGTCGCGTGGCATTGTCTCAACACCCTAGGCCCAGCGAGGTGGAATTGGGGTATACCTGGGCCAAGTCGAAAGACGTGCAGAGCACTTACATTATCCGCGCGAATTCATTTGGCTGATTTACGGGTCAGCCGCAGCCAAGGTTTCCAGCATTACGTGCAGCTCCCAGTCATTGTGATCGGCCAGCGGCACCGCGAGCGCGCAGTCCAGAGAGTCAGAAAGTAACTGCCGCACTCAAACTCTTTAAATAATGTTCTGGTGGATATCGCCTTATTTCCTCGCTTCTGTGACTATGAAGCTTCAGGTATCAGACCTGGATGCCGCTAACCTCAGCAAGGCCTCAGCGGAAGTGAGTGTGGGCAGCTTGAACGACCGAATCCTATATCCGCGCGGAGAGGCTGCCCACCAGCTCGGCATCAGTAAGCGCATGTTGGACGAATACGCCAAAGTCGGGGAAATCCATCCTCGATTCGTTGGTGGGAAGGTGCTATATCACCGGTCAGAGCTGGAGCGGTTCGCCAAGACGAACCACGCCTCGCCGTTTATGAGCGGGGCGTCAACTGCTGCACCAGAGCAGTCAGGGCCGCAATCTGCTCCTGTAGATTCTCGACACTTGGCTGCATAATCGTAGCCTTCTTCCCATTCATTGCTGCGCGGTTCTGCACGTCGCTGATCCCCTCTACGCGATGTGTGTAGCGGCTGGTTGTGCGCAGATCGCTGTGCCCGGCGTACTCCTTTACGTCGGTGACCGGAATCCCTTTGGCAACCAGGCGACTGCAAAACGTGTGACGGCAGATATGCCAGGATGCAAGGTTGTCGGTGATCCCGGCCTCCTTCAGCACTTCGGTGAACCAATACTGGGTATCGATCATGGGCTCGCCCTTGTGTCGGAGCAGGCTCACAGCGAGATGCTCACCGACTTTCTTTCCCTCAGCCAGGCGCTCATAGGCAGCCTGGCCGCGATCGCTCAGCGGCACGTAGCGCGTCTCCGACGCCGTCTTTGTTTTGCGCTGGTGTACCGCGATCTTGTGTGTCTCCGGATCGTAGTCGCCGACAACCGCCCGCAACTGCTCCGACTTTCTGTAACCCACTTCCTCCGACAAAATGAAGATGTCTTCGTACCCTGGAAACTTCTTCCGCGTCGTTGCGATGATGGCCTTGTCTTCGTCGGCGCTCCAGTAGCGCTCCTTCCATTTCTCCGTCCGTCGGTCAATGTAGCGCATGGGATTCATCGGCGGTTCCTTTTTGTCGCCGAGGGCACGCTGGACCGCCAACTCAAAGATCGAGGAGAAGCACGAGTGATAGCGGTTCCAGTTGGCAGGCCCCCATTCCTCATCGCCGGTGACTCCACCCTCAGCCGCTTCCTCCATCCAATCCTGAATAATGTGGCGGTTCACCTGTTCGACCGGCACATCACCAAAACGAATCTTGATGAAGAGAGTCTTGCGCTTAAAGTCGTAGGCGTGCTTTTTGCTGCTGTGACCCTGGTGGTACTTGACGGCCTCGTCGATCCAATCACCAAACTTGATAATTGAGGCAGCGGCCAGCTTCGCAGCTTCTTTTTGCGCCTTCGCCTCGGCGATTTTGTCCATGCGAAGTTTCGGAACCTTGCCTTCGAGCTTCATCGCCCGCCGAAGCAGCAACTTGCCCTCGGCCTGCTTGACTGTACCGCCACCGGGCTCGCGACGGATCTTGCCCCTCACGTCGGCGTACCTAATCCAGAAGATGCCGCCTCTGCGGTAGATTCCGCGTGGCAGCGGCTCGTCGACTTCCCCAACTCCCACGTCCCGTTCCCCTTCGTTAAAACTAGCACTAAAACTAGCACATGGGGAGCACAAACTTCTACCTTTCCAAACAAAACACCGTATATGTCTGACTACGAATCAGTAGGCCGGAGGTTCGAATCCTTCCGGGCGCACCATTCAAGTTAAAGATTTCAAATATGTTGATGGCCATTCGAGAGACATGCTCAGGATGGCCTTTTTC
>JAJXXG010000072.1 GCA_021781255.1 Acidobacteriota bacterium | reverse complement strand
AAAACGTGTTACAACTCCAATCATGGCAAAGGGAAAGGGTTCAACGCCCTCAGGTCACGTAAACCTGAGGATGCTGGCCGAACATCTGGAGCTTTCGCAGACCACGGTCTCACTGGTTCTGAACAATTCTCCATCGGCTCGTTCCATTCCGCAGGAAACGCGCAACCGAGTGATCGAGGCGGCGAAGCGCCTGAACTACCGGCCGAATTATTTTGCGCGTTCACTGCGGCAGAGCCGGTCCATGAGCGTAGGCGTGCTTGCGCCGGATTTGAGCGAGGGCTATTTCACGCGCGTGATGAGCGGCGTGGTGCAGGAGCTGACCAGCGCGCACTACTTCTATTTCACCGCCTGCCATGATTGGAAAAAAGAGCTGATTGAGCAGTACCCGCGGATGCTTGTGGAGCGCGCGGTGGACGGGTTTCTGCTGCTGAACACGCCGGCGGACCAGATTGATGTGCCGGTTCCCGTGGTGGCGATTTCAGCCCACAGCAAGGCTGACAATGTAACCAATATCGTGCTGGACCATCACAGCGCCGTGGAACAGGCCATGAAGCATCTGTATGACCTTGGCCATCGGCGCATCGCGTTTGTGCGCGGGCCGAAGGCCATTCCCGACTCGGAATATCGCTGGGAAAGCATTCAGCAGGTGGCGCGCGAGATGGGCCTGCGGATCGACCCAGCGCACGTGACTCGCATTGATACTGCGGGCTGGTCAATGAAGACGGGCTATCACCCGATGGCGCCTGAAATCGGCTACAAGCCCACGCAGGCGCTGCTGGAAAAGGCGCGCGACTTCACGGCGATTTTCTGCTTCAACGACATCTCGGCGATTGGCGCGATCCGCGCGCTGAAGGATGCGGGCCTCTCCGTACCCAACGATGTGTCAGTTGTGGGCTTCGACGACATTCTCTCGGCGGCATACTACACGCCCTCGCTGACCACGGTGCGGCAGCCGCTGTTTGAGATGGGCCAGCGCGGGGCGCAGGTGCTGCTGGACCGCATCGCCAACCGCGACAAGGAATACCCCGCGCAGATCGTCATGGCGCCTGAGTTCGTTGTCCGCGAATCCACCGGCCCTGCGCCTTCGGCTAAGAAGGCGTGAAGCGCATCTTTATCCGCAGAAGGACTGAAACCAGCGGCTGACGTAAACCTGCGCATGCGCTTCACCGCAGTAGTGGCGCGCAAGCGGAGCGCCGGCCGCTTCTTTGGTCCACTTGTAAATCGTCAATTGCGTGTCGCTGCAATGGATAACAATCCATCGAATGGGATTGTCGCTTTCTTCACCGCAGATTTCGCACCGATAGACCGTATCGATCATGCTTTGACCTCGCCTGAACCTTTGTTGTGTGATTGCGCGCCGTGCGCTTATTCGAGCATCTGCAAGTCCAGCGGCTTCTCCAGCAGGCAATCCATCTGGCTGATGCTGGCCAGCGCGCGCTTGAGCGCTGAGGACTTGCAGGGCTCCACGGTGACGACGAAGGGAAGTGCATGCGCGGGGTAACCCGGCTTTTGCACGATGGCGCGAATGTTGATGCGCTCCCTGGCCAGCGCTCCGGTGATTTCCGCCACGATGCCCGGCCGGTCCGCGACGAGGAAGCGTATGTAGTGCGGGACCTCGAACTCCGCGCCGATGCGCGCCGGAATGGACGGAACGGCGACGCGGCGCGAGCCATGCGCCAGAGCGAGCAGATCACTGACCACCGCAACCGCAGTGGGATGCCCGCCCGCGCCGTGGCCCGAAAACACAACATCTCCGCCGTAGTGGCCGGTGAGAATCACCATGTTCTCAGTGCCGCGCGACCAGGCAAGCGGGGAGTTCTTATCGACCAGCATGGGGCCGACTGTGGCGGCAACGGTGCCGCCCGACTCCTCCGCGCGGGCCACCTGGCGAATGGTGCAGCCCAGATCATTCGCATAACTGAAGTCAACTGCGCTGACCGATGTAATGGGCTGCGGCACAATTTCGTCCGGGTCAACCACGACGCGCAACGCAAGTCGCATGAGGATGGCGAGCTTGGCGCGCGCGTCAAAACCGCCCACATCCTCAGTGGGGTCGGCCTCGGCGTATCCCCTGGCCTGCGCTGTCGCCAGCACGGTTGCATACTCCGCGCCAGCTTCCATCTTGCTCAGGATGAAGTTGCAGGTGCCATTCAGAATGCCTTCCATGCGCTCGATGCGATCGCCTGCGAGTCCCTGCTCAATGCCGGGAATCACGGGGATTCCGCCAGCAACGGCGGCGCCATATTTAAGGTGTCCGCCTTTGGCGGCAGCCAGCCGCTCCAGATCCACGCCGTGATACGCAATCAGTTTCTTGTTGGCGGTGACCACGCTCTTGCCGGCTTCGAGCGCGCGGCGCACCCAGCCGCCCGCAGGGTCATGCCCACCGACCAGTTCCACCACGACATCAACATTGGAGGCAAGCACGGCATCGGCATCCTCGCTCCACACCACACCCGGCGGAGTCCAGTCCACGCGCTTGCGCTCCACGCTGCGGTTGAAGACATGCGTCAACTCCAAGCCTTCCGGTTTTGATTCCACCAGGATGCGCGCAACGGAACTGCCAACGGTTCCAAATCCAAAGAGAGCAATGCGCAGCGGACGACGGGCGCTTGAAATTTGCGCGGAAGAGTCTATCGACGACAGGGATGCGTTCTCTTGAGACACGGGAGTTCCTCTTTACGGTGTTTGCAAGTGCAATAAACAGATGATACCTGAGGACGCACCGGCGCTGATGCCTGCGCACGAGAGAACTAACACGCGGTCATCGGCGCAATCGAAATGCTCGCCATTCGGTCCACACCCTGGGCTGCCAATTGTTAGCTGTTTGCTGTCAGCTGTGAAGTGTCAATCACGGCTCCAGGAGAATTTTGCCGGTTGTCCTGCGGTTCTCCATGTCGGTCTGCGCCTGCGCCGCTTCAGCCAGCGGATAGATGAATTCCGTGCGCAGGTCGAGATCGCCGCTGGCAGCCCAGCCCAGCACGTCGCCGGCGCGCCACTCAAGTTCCGCGCGCGTGGCAATGTAGTGCCAGAGTGTGGGCCGCGTGATAAAGAGCGAACCCTTGCCGCTGAGCTGAATCAGGTCAAAAAGCGGCACGGGGCCGCTGGACGCGCCGAAAAGAGCGAGCAGACCGCGCGGACGGAGGCAGTTCAGACTTTTGTCAAAGGTCGTCTTGCCCACGGAGTCGTACACAACATCCACACCCTTGCCGCCGGTGATGCGTTTGACCTCTTCTTCAAAGTCATTGTCGGTATAGAGAATCGCCTCGGCGGCGCCGGCCTCGCGTGAAAGCTCTGCCTTCTCTGCCGTTGAGACGGTGGTGATGACACGCGCGCCGATTCTGGCAGCTATTTGCGTCAGCAGCAGCCCCACGCCTCCCGCGCCGGCATGAACGAGCGCGGTGTCACCGGACTTGAGCGGAAAGGTGGAATAGGCAAGGTAGTGCGCAGTCATGCCTTGCAGCATGGCTGCCGCCGCTTTCTCAGGGCTCAAACCTGCGGGCACTTTGACCAGTTGCGCGGCGGGGACAAGCGCATACTCGGCATAGCTGCCCAGCACGCTGACGGAGACAACGGCATCGCCCTCCTCGAATCCCTTGACGCCGGGGCCGAGCTTCTCCACCGTGCCCGCGGCCTCGCTGCCGGGAATGAGCGGCATCGTTGCCTTGTAGACGCCTTTGCGGAAATAAATTTCGATGAAGTTCACTCCGACGGCTTCGACGCGGATCAAGACCTGCCCCGGTCCCGGCTCGGGAATGGACAACTCGGCCATCTGAAGGACTTCAGGGCCGCCGGCAGCGTAAATCTGAATAGCTTTCATCACAGCCAAGGATGCACCCTGAGGGCGGTGCGCTGCAAGAGTCTGTATCGCACCGGGAAAATTTCGCGCAAAAAACTTGAAGCCCCGCTCAGGCGTTGACCTGGCGGGGCTGATGTTCTTCTCTTTTCGGTCTTGCTGCTAAAAGCCTTCGCGTCCTTCCCGCAAGATGCCTGGCTCTTCCGGAGCACGCAGGCGGAGCATGCGTTCGATTGCATAAGGCGCGCGCTGCTGGCTGGTGTGATAGTGGCGCACCTGCAGCTCGCCGAGCAGACCGATCGCCAGGAGTTGGATGCCGGCGACAATCAGGACACCAGCGATGACGAACATCGGGCCGTGCTGGTCCATGACGTTTTGATGCGGGTTCAGAATCTTCATGCCCAGCAGCATGGCAGACATGAACGCGCCGGCCATAATGCCGAGGGCGCCGAAGCTGCCGAAGAAGTGCAGCGGGCGGCTCATGTACTTGAGGAGGAAGCGAATCGTGAGCAGATCAAAGAAGACGCGGAAGGTGCGGCCGATGCCATAGTGGCTCTTGCCGCGCTCGCGGTTCACATTCTTGATGGGTATCTCGCAGATGGAGGCGCCATACCAACTGGCCAGCGCGGGAATGAAGCGGTGCATCTCGCCGTAGAGCGGAATGTTTGTAATGACCTCGCGGCTGTAGCCCTTGAATGTGGTGCCGAAGTCGTGAATGTCCACGCCGGAGAGCTTGGCCATGAGCCAGTTGGCGCAGCGCGATGGGATGCGGCGCATCACGAAGTTGTCGATACGCTCTTTGCGCCATCCGGAGACAACGTCGTAACCCTCTTCAAGCTTCTCGATGAAGTTCGGAATGTCATTGGGATCGTGCTGCAGGTCGCCGTCCATGGCGAAGATGAAGTCGCCCGAGGCGTGGTCAAAGCCGGCTGCAAGCGCGGAGGTCTGCCCGAAGTTGCGGCGCAGCTTGACGACGAGCACGCGGCTGTCCACAGCGGCAATCTCTTCGAGCAGCTTGTAGGTGCGGTCACTGGAGCCGTCGTCGACGAGCACCAGCTCAAAACTATCGCCCACCTGCTCCATGACCTGCTTGAGGCGCGCATACAGGACGGTTACGTTTTCCTCTTCATTGTGGAAGGGAACAACGATGGAATACTTTGGCATATCAATAGTATAGACGCGGGTCGATTGCATTCGGCGCAAAAGATTCTTCAGGAATGCAGCCGGTTACGCAGTCCAAAAACCAGCTCGATCGGGTGCAGACGCGGCCTTAACGGTCCAGTTCGTCGAGCATGCCCTGCATCTCGCTGAGCGCGTGGCGGTTGCCGGTGCGAGCGGCACAGCTTATGCCGGCCCGGAGGCGCTCGATGGCTGCGGGCTTTTGCCCTGCATTCGCCAATGTTTGCGCGGCCATAAAGTAGCCGGCGGTGTAATCGGGGTCACTGGCGAGCAGGGTGTCAAACTCCCTGAGGGCATCGTCTATCTGGCCCTGCCTGGCCAGTTCCATGGCGATGCCGTAACGCGCGAAGCTGTTCTTCGGGTCCAGCGCCAGAATCTCTCTCAGTCCTGCGATCTTGTCCATTCATCTCACTTTGTGCGGAATGCGTCCGGGCTGGATTTGCGTAATTGGCGGGGATTGCCGAAACTGGAACAGTGCGCCCTGTGAGCGCGGCCGCCGCCAGTTCCATTGTAGCGGGACGCCGCAGCAGCATGGGAACGCCCCAACGATTGGAGCAGGCCTGCAATGAGTTCCGCTGAGACCCACCCGATTGCCCGCAGCGTGGCGAGCACGCAGTCGGAGATGACTGAGATCATTCTGCCGAACGACGCCAACACGCTGGGAAATCTGCTGGGCGGACGGCTGATGCACTTTATCGACCTGACGGGCGCGATGGCGGCGTACCGGCACGCGCGCAGCCACGTGGTTACGGCGGCCATGGACCACATCGACTTTATCCAGCCGGTGCATGTGGGCGATCTGCTGATCCTGAAGTCGAGCGTGAATCGGGCGTTTAACACGTCGCTTGAAGTGGGCGTGAAGGTCTGGGTGGAGCATCCTCAGACGGGCGTGCTGCTGCATGTGGCCAGCGCTTACCTGGTGTTTGTGGCCATTGACGATCGGGGACGCAGGCAGCAGGTTCCCGCGCTGCTGCCGGAAACGCCCAACGAGATTCGCCGCTTTGCGGATGCGCTGCGGCGGCGCGAGCATCGCGAGGCCGAGGCAGCCCGCCGGAAACAGGAACGCCGCGAACAGGCCGGTCAGGGCAGCGAATCGGCTGCGCACTAACGGACAGCAACCGAGTCTTTGGAAAGCAAGAGATTCAGAAGGAGCAAGCAGACAAAATGGGCCATTCACCAGCCATGCCCGCGCCGGTGGCTTTGCCGGGCGTTTCAAAAATCATCGCAGTCGGTTCCGGCAAGGGCGGAGTCGGCAAAACCACGGTGGCCGTGAACCTGGCGATTGCGCTCTCGCGTCTGGGCCAGCGCGTGGGACTGATCGACGCCGACATCTACGGGCCGAATGTGCCGCTGATGATGGGCTCGACGCAGCAGCCGCGCATCGGCGCCGACAACCAGATCGAGCCGAACGACACGCACGGCGTCAAGACGATTTCGATTGGCTACATTTCGCCCGGCGACAAGCCTCTGGTGATGCGCGGGCCGATGCTGCACCAGATTATCCGGCAGTTTCTACAGCAGGTGCAGTGGGGCGAGCTGGACTATCTGATTGCGGATCTGCCGCCGGGCACGGGCGACGTGGTGATTTCGCTGGTGCAGACGGTGCCGCTGACAGGCGCTGTTGTGGTTTCCACGCCGAGCGACGTGAGCCTGCAGGACGCGCGCAAGGCACTTGAAATGTTTGCGCAGGTGAACGTGGAAGTGCTGGGCATTGTGGAGAATATGAGCCACTTTACTTGCCCGCATTGTCACCATGAGATCGACATTTTCTCAAAAGGCGGGGCGGAGCGCACGGCGAAGCAGTTCAATATTCCCTTCCTCGGGTCGATTGAGCTGATCCCCGCGATTCGCGAGGGCGGCGACCGCGGACTGCCGGTGGCGCTGGCCGGACCGAAGAGCCCGCAGGCTGCGGAGTTCTATGCCGTGGCGCAGAAGCTGATGGAGCGCGCGGAGGCAGCGGCTGCCGCGGCTTCGGATGTGATCGAGATCAGCTGACGGCTCTCGCTTGAATCAGCAACCCCTTGGGCGCGCATACAGCGTCTGAGGGGTTTTGCTTTGGGAGCGAAAGCGATGCACTGCGAGCTGAGCACAGCTGCGCGCGAATTAATCTGCAAACTTTTTGTGGAAAACAG
>JAJXXG010000717.1 GCA_021781255.1 Acidobacteriota bacterium | reverse complement strand
CGCGCAGAAGGGCGAGAAGTCCCAGGCCGCCAAGTATCGCAAGCGCCTGGTACTCGCTCCGTGGATTGAGCTGGCCATCGGCGCTTACTTCTTCCTGTGCATCCTCTACACCTTCTCCAATCAGAACTACTTCACCGCGCCATTCCTGATTCTGTTCGTCATCGGCTACTGGTACACCGGCCTGATGAGCCTGCTGCAGGGCCGCTTTGAGCGCTGGCGCACCGGCGCAAACACCGACGAGGAATCCAGCCCCAAGCCCTTCCCGGTGGGAGTGTGAAGACCAGCCCCAAGCAGGTGGCGAAAGACGAAGACATGCGTAAAGAGTACGATTTTACCCATGCGGTTCGCGGCAAATACGCGAATCGTTTTCCAAAGGACGTCGTAATGGTGACGCGCGCTCCCGATGTGGCCGCAGCCTTCCCTGACGCTGAGTCGGTGAACCGGGCGCTGCGTGTGCTGCTCAAGGCCGCGAAGAGTTTATCCGATGCAAGATTCGGCTGAGACTTACGACTTGCTGTCAAGTCAAAATTAATAGACTGCATGCGAGACTCAGGACGCTTCCGAGAAGCCCTCGCGTCTTGCGTCTTAATCGTGAAATTCCGAACTATCCCTGTTTTTTCAGAACTTTTCTTCTGCAAGCACTACGAGGACTAAATGGCACTGCAAATGGACAAATCTTCAATCCGGGAGAGCACGATAAGCCTGCAGGCTGGAGACCGGAAATGCTGGAGACATCATCCTGCAACGTCCTGGGTCACCGTGGAACGAGCAGCGCTAGCGCATTTTCAGGAAGAGGGGTGGTCGGGTGATTCGGGAGAAGGAAAGATTGTTCTTTCGCTAATCAAAGCCGCATCATTCCCTGTATTACCGGCGACCCTTCACTCCACCTTCATAGAATCCATTTACAGCAACAATGTAGGCTTCATTGATATTCGGAAACACAACATCAAACTGGGAATTGATCCCGAAACCCCAGCATCATCCCTTGTGGATGAGTTTAACAAGGAACGCGCGGCAGAGGTGATCAGTCCATCCGATAGGATTGCAAACATACTCTCTGCCTCTGAACAGCGCATATCGAATAATTTTAAGATAATGACCGGCCCTGGTTCACACACTTTATCTTTCTTCCCCACGCTTACACTTGAGAACATGCTGGGGCTCTACACGGCCATGGGAAATCGGAAACTTAGTCAGATCGCGGAGATATTCGGTACGGCACCCTACATCCTTCGTAGCGGATGGCCAGATTTGACTCTTTGGAGAGGCTCAGAAGTAGCCTTCAAAGAAGTAAAGGCTCCGGGTGACCGCCTTCGTGGAAATCAGATCCAAACCATCGAAAAGATTTTACTCCCGCTGGGTTTCGATGTGGAATTTGTGAGAGTGATGCCGGCCGCTTAGTTGCTCGGCAGAAGCGACGCGGGAGAAGCCAGGATCCCCGAGACACCCTACCCCGCTCTTCTGCCCCGCTGATAGTCGGGAGAGTGGCTTAACAGAAATCTGGTGATGGTTCCTGCCAGGGCAAAAGGAGCAGCGCAAGATGATCCAGAAGCACAAAAATAAGGCTGAGCCGGTTCGGCAAAACGGCGAAATATATGATGCGCCGGATTTGAGACTTGCCCTCTTGGATTTGAACAAGCACGGATTTGACATACACGTCTCCGCCGTTGACTCACGTCGACTCTTGGTGACCTGCAGGAAGACTCGCAACCGATTTGCAATCGAGTGTTTGGGGCATAACGACTGGCCGAATACTTCTTCCAATGTGGAGAAGTAAGTGCGGCCGTCCTGATGTTTGAACAGACTTTGATCTTTGGCTCTGCACCGGAATCTGGAAATGCCATGGTTTTACGCGGTAGGCGGACCTGAGAATCCGTGCGCCTGATGCGCGAACACGTTCCGGCCCGTATCACTGCGCTTTCGCCAACTCCCTGATTCTCTCCGCTACAATAGTTGAAAGCGCCTGCCGTGCCTGGGACTCGATTCCCTTGCCCGCCAGGCGCGTCAAAGCATTATGCTCTCAAAAAACATACCGGAAGCCCTGACATTCGACGATGTGCTGCTGGTGCCCGCGTACAGTGACGTGGTGCCCGCGCACGTGAGCACGCAGACGCAGCTCACGCGCGACATCACGTTGAACACGCCGCTGCTCTCCTCGGCCATGGACACGGTGACCGAGTCGCGCATGGCCATTGCCATGGCGCAACTGGGCGGCATCGGCATCGTGCACCGCAACCTCTCCATCGGCCATCAGGCGGGCGAAATCGACAAGGTGAAGCGCTCTGAGAGCGGCATGATTGTGGACCCCGTAACCATCGGCCCTGACCAGATGATTGCCGATGCGCTCGAAGTGATGCGGCGCTACAAGATCTCCGGCGTGCCGGTCACGCGCGGCAAGAGGCTGGTGGGCATCCTCACCAACCGCGACCTGCGCTTTGAAACGCGCACCGACATTCCCGTGGGCGACGTGATGACCAAGGACAACCTCATCACCGTCCCCGTGGGCACCACGCTTGAAGAGGCCGAGCTGATCCTGCACAAGCATCGCGTGGAAAAGCTGCTGGTGGTTGACGATCAGTACAATCTGAAGGGCCTGATCACGGTCAAGGACATCCAGAAGAAGCTGCGGTACCCCAACGCCAGTAAGGACGGCCAGGGCCGGCTGCGCGTGGGCGGAGCCATTGGCGCCACGGGCGACTTTCTGGAACGCGCCGCCGAGCTGGTGAATGCCCGCGCCGACGTGCTTGCCATCGACTCGGCGCACGGACACTCCTCGCGCGTGCTGGAGGCAGTGCGCGAGGTCAAGAAGCGCTTTCCGCATGTGGGCCTGCTCGCCGGCAATGTGGCCACCTATGAAGGCGCAATAGCCCTGATGGACGCAGGCGCGGACGCCATCAAGGTGGGCATCGGCCCAGGCTCCATCTGCACCACGCGCATGGTTACCGGCGCGGGCATGCCGCAGATTACCGCCATTGCCGAGGCGGCGCGCGCCGCACGCGAGCGCGGCATCCCCGTCATCGCCGACGGCGGCATCAAGTATTCCGGCGAAATCACCAAGGCCATCGCAGCCGGAGCAAGCTCCGTCATGATCGGCTCACTGTTTGCAGGCGTGGACGAAAGCCCGGGCGAAACCATCCTCTACCAGGGGCGCAGCTTCAAAAGCTATCGCGGCATGGGGTCGCTCACCGCCATGAGCCAGGGCTCCGGCGAGCGCTACTTCCAGAGTTCATCCGACATGGCCAACGCTGAAGCGGCCACCGAGAGCGTAGTGCAGCGCGAACGCGCAAACCAGAACCGCCTGGCCAAATTCGTCCCCGAGGGCATTGAAGGCCGCGTACCCTATCGCGGACCGCTGGAGTCCATGATTTACCAGCTCGTCGGCGGCCTGCGCTCCGGCATGGGCTACCTGGGCTGCGGCTCCATCGCGGAACTTCAAGAGAATGCGCAGTTTGTGCGCATCTCCGGCGCGGGACTGCGCGAGAGCCACGTCCACGACGTCATCATCACCCGCGAAGCGCCCAATTACCACGTCGAGTAAGCGCTGGGATTTCACGGGCTCAGGCGGTCAGGTATCGCCGCAATTTCGCAGAGTGCAGCCACCCGCCCTCCACACGAAAGGCTCTACCGCTTGCACTCTGAAACCGTTCAGAAACAGAAACAGACGAGCTGGCTCAACGCCTGGCTGCCGGTGCTCATCGGCACAGCGCTCATTGCCTCCACATCGTCCAGCCTGTTCAGCTCGGAACACACCAACGGGCCGTTTCGCTGGCTGTACGAGACATTCTGTGGGCCGGTCAGCGACGAACGGTGGCACATTGTCCACTTCTACGTGCGGAAATCGGGGCATTTCTTCGGCTATGGAGCATTTGGCCTCCTCTGGCTGCGCGCATGGTGGCTCTCGCTGCCGCACTCACGCTATTTCGTGGACGCGGCCCTCGCCGTGCTCGGCTGCGGAATGGTCGCCAGCGCGGATGAGCTCCACCAGGCCTTCCTGCCCAGCCGCACCGGCTCGCCCCGGGACGTTCTGCTCGACTGCAGCGGAGCGTTGACGTTGCAACTGGTGGTGTATATCATCCTGCGGAGCTTCAGGCCAAAGAAGCTGGCGAGAGTGGCGTGAAATCCTGCACTCAGAATCACAATGCGCAGGCGCTACCATTTGTGCGATTAAGAAAGCTTCGGAATGGCTCCGAGGTATAATTTGTCCCACATGAACATCAAAGTTGCCGACCTTGTTCAACGGTTTGATAGTGGCGAGATCAGATTGCCTCTCATGCAGCGGGACTACGTGTGGAGGCCGAAGAAGGTCACGGCGCTTCTCGACTCGTTGTATAAGGGTTGGCCAATTGGATCCTTCTATGTCTGGCGCACACAGGACGAACATCATCCGGAGAAACCCCGGGTAGGCATCTTGCCGAAAAAGCGACTTGATGGCTTCGCGGGTTTTCTGTTGGACGGGCAGCAAAGACTAACGAGCCTCTCGCTTGCTATCCAAGGCGATGCGGAAGCTGAACTCCACCAAAGAGCGTTCTTCGACCTAGACAATGAGTCGTTTTATCTAGGCGAGATGAAGCGCACCATTGCGAAGCGCATAGAAGCTGCCGATCCATTAATCGTTCCACTCTCGGATATTGTGACAGTGGTTACCGGAGGTGATGGAAGCCTGCAAGCGATTGAGCAAATCATTCAGAACCTGAGAGAGAATGGCAAATTCGCAAATCGAAACCTGACGGAAGTCGAATACCGAAGGCGCCTTCAGCGGGTTGCCGGCATGCTGGACCGTGAGGCCCTATGCGAGGAGTTCACGGACGAGCATGAAGAGGATGCTTTTGAGCTGTTTTCTAGATTGAACAAAGGAGGGACATCGCTATCAACGGGTGATGTTGCAGCGGCTAGACTTGCATCTGCTGCAATAAAGAAGATCGTTTCGCCGATGCGCGCGTTCATTTTGGAACGAGAAATGCGATCTCTCGGATTGAACTTTGTCTTCCTCCTGCGAACGTTGGTCACGGTACATCGTGGAAATTGCAGTTTCTTCAAGCTTCCACGCAACTGGGCAGCCGATACGGGCGAGATCGAGGCGTCTTGGCGTCGGACCGAAAGAGCATTGCGCGACACGGTGCATTTTGTAAGAACGGAGATGGGCTGGACAACGCGACGCTGGCTTCCATCTACGATGGCGCTGATCCCAATCGTTTACCTGTTCGCAAGGCACGGAGCCTCAAGACTAAAGGCGAGTGATGCTAGACTTGTGAAGCGATACCTCTTGATCTCGGGACTGAGGAGCTTATTTCGTGGGTCTGGCGAAACGGTGGTCAACACCTACGTGAATGCCATACGTAAGCAGGGAGGCAGCCCAACAGGATTGGCGCGAGCCCTATTCGACCGCATACCGAAGAATCGCCTATATAAGATCAAGAAGGACGACGTCCGAACCACCTCCGGGCTCTATTCATCGTTGATGCAGATATATCTTGCGTATCTGTTTAGTAAGGGAGCGCGTAGTTGGCCTAGCGGGCGCTCTCTGCAGGACGTCCTCTACGGAGAGTTGAGCAATGACCCGCTTTCGGTCCACCACATATTCCCAAAGAAATTCATGCAGGACCGCGACGATTTCCCCATTGATAGGCTCAATAGCGTAGCAAATTATGCAATCCTATCCCAGGCGGACAACGCCGAGCTTGGAGACCGGGATCCATTCGATGTATGGCGATCGCTCAAGGCCAGTCAGCAAGAATCGGCATCTCTTCAGCTATGCTTCACAGCTAATGCAGATCTTCTGAAGGCCTACGAAGAATTTGTCGAGTTCAGGGCCGGAAAGCTAGCCGAACAGCTCAATGACTTCGTCTGCCTGTAAGGCGGCGAAGTAGGACACTCTGATCCATAGAAAGGCCCGTCACAACCTCACACGATTTTCTGTCAAACAAACACGGGCGCATCCCGCGTAAGGATGCGCCCGTGTGAGCTTCCGGTGAGGCGAAAAGCCGGCTGAAGCCGGACCGCTGTTACGCGGCCTCTTCGCCGCCTTCTTCCTTCTTTGACTCTTCCAACTGCTTTTCCAGCTCGGCGCGCTTCTTGGCCTTGACGTCGGCGCGCTTCTGGCGCTTGGCGTCCAGTTGCTTCTCGGCGCCCAGCAGTTCGATGAATGCCTTCTCGGCGCCATCGCCCTTCTGGAAGCCGGTGCGGACGATGCGGAGATAGCCGCCCTGCCGGTCGCCGTAGCGCGGAGCCACGGTTTCAAACAGCCGCGTCACAGCCGCGTCGGTCATGAGGAAGCTGAGCGCCTGACGGCGCGAGTGCAGATCGCCCTTCTTGCCCAGGGTGATCATCTTTTCAACGTGCGGACGGACAGCCTTGGCCTTGGCCACGGTCGTCTCCACACGATCTTCAACAAGCACGGACGTGACCAGGTTCCGCAGCAGCGCGCGACGGTGGCTGGTGTTGCGTCCGAGCTTGAATCCTGCATTGCGATGGCGCATGGTGCAACTCTCTTTCGAAAAATTCTCTTGCGGGTCCCGGGTCTCATCTGCGAAACCCGGGAAGCCCAAATCCGTGTTCAGCCCCGCTCTAAAGCGGCCTTAGAAGTTCTCGGTCTCGGTGGGCAGCTGGAGATCAACCGAATCCAGCGGCTCGTCTTCATCATCGAAGTGGCTGTAGTTGGCGGCCAGCGCTGTCGCGGGCGGAATGCTTGTCGGCCCGGGAACCGCGTTGCCGCTCTCGTCAATCTTCATGCCCAGCGAGAGGCCCATCTGCGCAAGAATTTCCTTGATCTCATTCAGGCTCTTGCGGCCAAAGTTCTTGGTCTTCAGCATCTCGGCTTCGGTCTTCTGCACCAGCTCGCCGATGGACTGAATGTTGGCGTTCTTGAGGCAGTTATAGCTGCGGACCGACAGTTCCAGCTCTTCCACCGAGCGATTGAGATTGTCGTTGCGCAGCAGGGTGCGGCCCTCTTCGCCGCGTGCTTCGGCTTCAATCTCTTCCTCGAAGTTGATGAAGATGTTCATGTGGTCCTTGAGCAGCTTGGCGGCCAGCCCGATCGAATCTGCCGGCAGCACGGCTCCGTTGGTCCACACTTCCAGCGTGAGCTTGTCATAGTCGGTGATCTGGCCCAGAC
>JAJXXG010000749.1 GCA_021781255.1 Acidobacteriota bacterium | reverse complement strand
TCTTTTAACATCGCGCAAACCGCTGAAAATAAAGATCTTATTTGCAGGATCTATCAAAACATTTTTTAGGGGGCTCAATCCGCGGAAATGCACCACCCTCAGTGCAGAAATGCAGCCTTTTGCACCGGGACCGGTGCAAAACCCGCTGCCGCCGCGCGCGTTCCCGCGCCAGCCGTCTCAAGCTTCGTCCACCCGCATCCGCATCAGCACCAGCACAATCCCCAGACCGGCCAGCACGCTGATCAGCGCGAACAGAAACACGCTCGCGTACCCGAAGAAGCCGATGATCACGCCCGCCACCGGGCCCACCATGAAGAACGAGACATCGGCAAACGCCGTGTACACGCCCAGCGCCGTGCCCCGGTTGAACTCAGGCACCCGCTTCACCGCCTCCACGCCGATTGCCGGGAAGACCAGCGACAGTCCCAACCCTCCAATCGCCGCCCCCGCCATTGCCATCCAGGGTGAAACCGACTGCCACAGCAGCACCATCCCCGCCGCCTCGGTCAGCAGCGAGGCAATCCCCACCGGGAACCCGCCGAAATGGCTGATTGTCCGCACAAAAAACACGCGCACAAACACAAACCCCACCCCGAACGCCGTCAGGCACAGCGCCGCGCCGGCCCAGTGCCGATGCGCGTAAAACAGTGTGACGAACGTGGCCAGTACGCTGTAGCTCACCCCGCCCAGCGCCAGCGCCATCCCGTGCGGCGCTACGCGGCCCAGCACGTGCGCAAACGGAAGATGCTCCCCGGCCTCCACCGGAACCGGATCCTTGCGCCACGCCATGACGAAACTCACCGAGCCGATCAGGATCGTAAGGATGCCGATCGCGTTCAATCCCCACTGCCCATCCAGAACCACGCCCAGCGGCGCCGCCAGCGCCATCCCGCCGTAGGTGCTGATCCCGTTCATCCCGATCACGCGCGCCGTGTTCTCCTGGCCCGTCGCGGAGATCCCCCACAGCGTCGCTCCCGTCGCCCCCAGGCTCTCGCCCACGCCCAGCACCAGCCGGCTCGCAATCAGCACCGTAAAGCTCAGCCAGTGGATTGAAGCCAGCGCCGCCACCGCCATCAGCAGCGCGCCGCTCGCCGTGCAGCAGGCCATTCCCCACAGCACCGCTACCTTCGCGCCCAGATGATCGGAGATGCGTCCCGCCCATGGCCGGCTCGCCAGCGTCGCAATGTACTGGATGCTGATCGCCAGTCCCGCCAGCACGTCGCTGTACCCCATGCGCAGATGCACAAACGGCGGCAGCACCGCCAGCGGCAGCCCGATTGAAACGTAGCAGACAAACGTGAAGTAAACGTAGCCGGCAATGTGCAGGCTTTGAGCTCGGGATTCATCCGGAACCGGCGCTGGTGCCGGATGACGCGCTGTGGCGGAGGTTGGCATTGCCTGGAAGATCAACGGACTGAAGCCGTCTGCTTTCAGTATAGCGAACGCGGTCTTGGCCCGCGCTCACTTCGCCACCGGCGATGCCCCATTCAGAAACTCCGGGGCCATCTCCGCAATATCCGCCCGGTAGCTCACAATCTTCGCCGTCGGAAAATCCCTCGGCGTCTTTTGCGTCACCCGCCCCGTCGCCACCCACTCCGTCCCGCGCTGCAGCGTCGTTATGAAGCCCACGCAGCTCATCGCAAACACGTCATGGCCCAGCGTGGTATGGAAGATCCGCCCCTTGCCGTAGCGCAGCACCATCAGCATCGGCTCATCGTGCCCCGTGCCCTTGTTGTTCGGGTCGGAGTGCGCCGTGGCCAGCACCGTCATGTTCTTTCCCGGCCCGCGCAGCATTCCGTACAGCTCGTCATTGGCGTGCAGCCACACCGCAGGCAGTCCCTTCAGAATCGGATGCTCCGGTGCCCGCGCCGTGATCGCAAACGGCAAGCGCGCTCCGTGCCGTCCCGCCGGCCCCGGCGCATCATCCGAGCGCAGCTTTCCGTCCTCGTAATACCAGTACGGCCCTGCCTTCTCATCGCGATTCCGCCATCCCCCGATGCCCGTCATCTCGTTGTATGCAGGCCAGTCGGGAAAAGCGTTGTCGGCGGCATGCACAATCACCAGCCCGCCCCCTCCAGCCACAAATCGCTCGAACTCCGCGCGCAGCTCCGCGGGCCAGCTCGGCCCGTCGTAATTCATCACCACCGCGCGATAGCGGTGCAGCTCCGGGTGAAAGCTGTCAAAGTCCCCGCCCGGCGGCGGCGCCGTAAGCACCGTAACCGAGAACAGCCCCGTCTCTTCCAGCTCCCGCTTCAGCACCGGCGTCGTCAGCCGCCAGTTATGGTATGCGCCGCCGCTCGCTCCGTCGATAATCGCAACCGGAATCGCAGCCCGCGTCTCCTGCCCCGCCGCATTCCACCCCGCGCCCCACAAAATACCGGCCGCGGCCATCATCCATACCACTGCTCTCATCGCTCGCCCTCGACTGTCGGTTAAAGCATACAAAGCGGAGGTCAACCTCGACCATCAGCAAATGTGCCCGCAGCCGCGCCTTCCATGCCCGCATCGCAATTCGTCTGCAACTATCGTTACCGCAATGAGTTACTCTCGTTAGCGCTCCCCCATACGGGGGATTCTCCTAACTCCTCTCGGTGCTAGTCTGTCTGTAAGCAGGAATGAAGCTGTGTCGGCTCCTGTCCTGGTCGGGTTTAAACAAGACAATTCAATCGGATGCGTCTGCGGAAAAAACACCCCCCTCACCGTGGGGCGCAGCGCATTGTCTCCGCCATCCGGGCAGCACGGCACATCACTCTCATCGGAACGGGAGCAGGGATGAAGGTAATCGGAATCAGCGGACTGGAAAACGCAATGCCCTTCAAAAAGGCGCATTGGCAAAACCTCGACGAGCGCGAGTACCGCATCGCCCAGGGCATGGACGCAGCCGCTGCGCTCGTCATTGACGGCCGGCTCGTCGCCGCCGCCGAGCAGGAACGCTTCAGCGGTAAAAAGCACACCGGCGATTTTCCTATCGACGCCATCCACTACTGCCTCAAAGAGGCCGGCATCTCCATCGACGAAGTCGATGAGATCGCGCACGGATTCGACTACGCCCCCTATCGCGGCATCTACTCGGCCGATGAAACCTCAAAAGAGCTCTACGAAAAAGTCTTCTCGCGCGATGCGCTCGTCGATCAGGTGCGCCGCGATCTGCCCGGCTTTCCCCTCGATAAGGTTCATCAGGTCGGCCACCATCTGGCCCACGCCGCCAGCGCCGCCTACACCTCCGGCTGGGACGAGTGCCTGATCGTCGTCAACGACGCCATGGGCGAGATGGAAAGCCTCAGTGTCTACGACTTCCACGACGGCCAGTTTGAGAAAATTCGCACCGTCGCCGCCAATGACTCCATCGGCATTCTCTATTCGCTCGTCACCCTGCATCTTGGCTTCGATTTCAACTCCGATGAATACAAGATCATGGGACTGGCTCCTTACGGCGACCCCTCGCACTATCGCACGTTCTTTCAGGAGGCTGTGGAGCTCTGTCCCGACGGCTCCATCCGCATCCCCATGCTCAAGCTCAATCGCACCCGCGAGGAGCGCGAGCATTACACGGCAACCCGCGCTTATCTCGACCAGCATCTGATCCCGCGCCGCGCTCCCGACCAGTCCGTAAACTCCAGCCATGAGGATGTCGCGGCTGCGCTGCAGGAGTGCCTGGAGCGTGTGGTCATGCATGTCTGCGAGCGCCTTGGCGAAGAGACAGGCCTGCGCCGCCTCGCCCTCGCCGGCGGCGTCTCCCTCAACTGCACCGCCAATGGCAAGCTCACGCGTTCGCACCTCTTCGATGAGGTCTACGTCCAGCCCGTGGCCGGCGACGACGGTGTGGCCCTCGGCGCCGCGCTCTATCGCACCTCGCTGGCTCAGAAAATTCGCAACCAGCGCTTTCCCGCGCCGCTCTTCGGCCCCCATTACACCGACGCCGATGTCGAGGCCGCCCTGCAACGCTTCAGCGGCAAGGTGCAGTGGAAGCGTTACGCTACCACCGGAGAAACCTGCGCCGCCGCCGCCCGCCTCATCGCCGACGGACGTGTCATCGCCTGGTCCCGCGGACGCATGGAGTACGGCCCGCGCGCTCTTGGCAACCGCAGCATCCTTGCCGATCCAGGCCACCCTGAGATGCGCGACCGCATCAACGCCATGGTCAAAAAACGCGAAGCCTTCCGCCCCTTTGCCCCGGCCTGCGCCGCTGAAGAAGCGCACCGCTGGTTCGACGTTGCGCCCGGCGCCGAATTTCCCTATATGATCAGCATCGTGAACGTGCGTCCTGAGATGCGTAACCTGCTGCCCGCAATTACGCATGTCAACGGCTCGGCGCGCTTGCAAACCGTCAGCGGCAGCGACAATCCTGACTTCCATGCCCTGCTCGTTGAGGTCGGTAAAACCACGGGGCGACAGATGGTGTTGAACACCAGCTTCAATGTCAAAGGCCAGCCCATCGTGAATACGCCGGAAGAAGCCATCGCGACGTTTCTCGGCACGGGCATTGAGTATCTCTTCGTGGAGAATTTCCATGTTACCCGCGCAACTGCTTGAATGGAACCGCACTGAGGCCGACTATCCCCGAAACCGGACCATAGCGGAGCTGTTCTCCGCGCAGGTCGAGCGTACGCCGCACGCCGTCGCCGTCATCGCCCAGGACCGCAAGCTCACGTATCGTGAGCTCGATGCGCGCTCCAACCGGCTGGCGCATCGTCTGCTGGCCCTCGGCGTCAAGCCGGACACTCTCGTCGGCGTCGCCATGGGCCGCTCCGAAACTCTCGTCGTCAGCCTTCTCGCCATCCTCAAGGCCGGCGGCGCCTATGTCCCGCTCGATCCCACCTATCCCCAGGACCGGCTCTCGCTCGTCATTGAAGATTCTCTGATGCCGGTCCTCATCACCACCGCCGCCTCTCGCGCCCATCTGCCTCCGGCCGCTGCCGGACTCACCATCCTCGACGCCGACGATGCCTCGTTGGCGCAGGAAAACGCGGATCGGCCCCTCTCGGCCGCCGTGCCTGCCGGCATCGCCTACGTCATCTACACCTCCGGCTCCACCGGCAAGCCCAAAGGTGTCATGGTCGAGAACCGCAACGTGGTCAACTTCTTTACCGGAATGGACCTCGCCATCGGCTGCGAGCCCGGTGTCTGGCTCGCCGTCACCAGCGTCTCGTTTGACATCTCCGTTCTGGAGCTCCTCTGGACCCTCACGCGCGGCTTCACCGTAGTCGTCCACGGCGATGAGGGCTCCGGGACCATCGCCGACGAAATCAGGCGCCACGCCGTAACCCATCTGCAGATGACGCCCTCGCTCGCGCGCATGTTGACGCTCGATCAGCGCGTCTTTGCTGCGCTGGGCTCGCTGCGGCAGATGCTCCTTGGCGGCGAAGCCGTTCCCGCCGCGCTCATCCACCACCTGCGCAACGTCTTCTCCGGCGACATTCACAATATGTACGGGCCCACCGAGACCACCATCTGGTCCACAACCTGTCGCGTCGAAGAGGTGGACTCGACCGTCTCCATCGGCCGGCCCATCGCCAACACGCAGATCTTTCTGCTCGACGCTGAGCTGAAACCCGTTGCCATCGGCGAAATCGGCGAGCTCTTCATCGGCGGCGACGGCGTCGCGCGCGGTTACTGGCGTCGCCCTGAGCTCACCGCGGAGCGTTTCCTTGCCATTCCGGCGCTGGCCGACGGGCCCATCTATCGCACCGGCGACCTTGCGCGCTTCCTGCCCGACGGCAGCATCGACTTTCTTGGCCGCGCCGACTATCAGATCAAACTGCGCGGCCATCGCATCGAACCCGGCGAAATCGAAGCCCTGCTTGAAAAGTGTTCCGGTATCCGTCAGGCGGTCGTGGTGCTCCGCGAAGACCGCGAGGGCGACAAGCGCCTGGTGGCCTATCTCGTCGGCGAACAGTCCGAAGCCGCATCCGGCGCCGCCTTGCGCGCCGCGCTCGATGCCAAACTGCCCGATTACATGGTGCCCTCGGCCTTCGTCTTCCTCTACGAACTGCCCCTCACCGGCAACGGCAAAATCGATCGCAAGGCGCTGCTCAAGCTGCCTCCGCCCCAACTCGCTGCAACTGCTCCCGCGGCGCCGGGGGAAACCCTGAGCGCAATGGAGCAGACCGTTGCGGGCGCCTGGCAGCAGGCGCTGGGCCTGCCCTCCGTCGGATTGAGCGAAAATTTCTTCGATCTCGGCGCGCACTCGCTTTCCGTCGCTGAGGCTCACGCCAGGCTGCAAGAGGCTTTGGGCCGTGAGATCCCGCTCGTCGATCTCTTCCAATTCACTACGGTGCGTTCCCTCGCCGAGCATCTCGACACGCAATCCAGAGGAACGCTACCGGCTGCCAGTCAGCTTTCGGAGCGCGCTGCGCGCCGCAAAATGGCAAGGCAGCGGGAAGTGACTGCATCATGAAGTCTTCATCGATAGCGATTGTCGGCATGGCAGGGCGCTTTCCCGGCGCCCGCAATACCGCCGAGTTCTGGCGTAACCTGCGCGATGGCGTGGAGTCGATTCGCGACCTCACCGATGCCGAGCTCCTCGCCGCCGGCGTCTCTGCTGAAGATCTGGCCAATCCCGATTATGTGCGCCGCGCCGCCATCCTTGACGACGTGCCCCTCTTCGACGCGCAGTTCTTCGGCTTCAGCCCTCGCGATGCCTCCATCATGGACCCGCAGCATCGTCACTTCCTCGAGTGCGCCTGGGAGGCGCTCGAAGATGCTGCCCATCCGCCCCAGTTGTTCCCCGGCTCCATCGGCGTCTTCTGCGGATCGGGGATGAATACCTACCTGATCCATAATCTCCTCGCCAATCGCCGCCTCCTCGCTTCGGCCGGGCTCTTTCAGCTCAAGCAGACCGGCAACGACAAAGATGTGCTCGCCACACGCGTCAGCTATCAGCTCGATCTCCGCGGGCCCAGCATCAACGTGCAGACCGCATGTTCCACCTCGCTGGTCGCCGTGCATCTCGCCTGCCAGAGCCTCCTCAACTTCGAGTGCGACATGGCCCTTGCCGGCGGCGTCACCATTGAGATCCCTCACGGCCTCGGCTACCTGTACCGAGACGGCGAAATCCTCTCCCGCGATGGTCACTGCCGCAGCTTCGATGCCGGCTCCAGCGGTACCGTCTTT
>JAJXXG010001006.1 GCA_021781255.1 Acidobacteriota bacterium | reverse complement strand
GCAGCAGTATGGACAGCAGGAAGGGCAATATCCGGCATTTCAGCCGGGAACGAGTGCGGCTCAGCCATCGTTGTCGGCCGATCAGATCATTTCAATTCTCCTGCAGGCTCCCGACACTTTGACGACCTTCAAGGATCTCGCGGCGCAGGACTATGGTGTCGATCCGTCCACGATTCCGGAAAATGGGGTGTACAACTGCATCCGGCAGGATCCGAGTTTCCGCAATCAAGTAGCGAGGCAGCTTATCGACCAAGGTTACATCGCGAACCCTCTGCAGCAGGCGAGAGGGGCAGCCGGCACGTCCAGACCGGCGCCACTCCCGCCGCGGCCAACGGAACAACCGAGCGAACTGCTAAGGGCGACACCGGCTCCCTATCTCAATCTTCCATCGGTTCAGAACCTTTACACTCAGGAAGTACCTACAAACGCCAGGCTGCGTCGTTTCGGAAGCGATGCTTTTCTCTTCGGAACCGGCAATACAAACTTATTGCCGATGGATCTGCCGGTTGGGCCTGATTATGTTCTCGGCCCCGGGGATAACCTCATCGTGAACATGTGGGGTGGTCAATCGGCGCGGTTGAGCCGAACCGTGGATCGCCAAGGGGAGATCGATCTGTCGGAAGCCGGCACAATCGTTGTATCCGGACTCACTATAGCCGAGGCGCAGAACGCCGTCCAACGAGCGCTGGGCACACAATTTCAAAATGAGCATGTTGAACTTTCTCTGGGCCGCGTGCGCACGGTGCGGGTTTATGTCGTAGGCGATGTGCAGCGGCCGGGAGCATACGATGTCAGTTCCCTGTCGACGCCCCTCAACGCCCTTTACGCCGCGGGAGGTCCAACTAGCCGCGGCTCGCTACGCATGCTTAAGCAGTACCGGGGCGATCAACTCGTTCAGGAGATCGACCTGTACGATTTTCTCTTGCATGGGGTCCGCTCCAATCTTGACCGCCTCCTGCCCGGCGATACAATCCTGGTGCCTCCGGTGGGTCCCCAGGTATCCGTAGCGGGCATGGTGCGCCGCCCGGCAATCTATGAGTTAAAAGGAAAAGAGGACCTAAAAGATGTTCTAGAACTTGCCGGCGGCGTCCTGGTATCCGCCGATCTCAAAGAGATCCGGGTTGAACGGGTAGTGGCCCATGAGCGCCACACGATGTTGAATGTTCAGCTATCCGTTGGCCCGCAGGGAGAAACCGCAGCGTTGTCGGCATTCCAGGTGCAAGATGGCGATTCCATTCAGGTATTGCCCATCCTTCCATACAACGAGCAGCCTGTCTATCTCGACGGTCATGTTTATCGCCCCGGCCGGTACCCGTGGCGGGAGGGAATGACAGTGAACGATCTTCTTCATTCCTACCAGGACGTAATGCCCGAGCCTGCAAATCATGCAGAGATCATTCGCTTGGTGCCTCCCGATCTTCACCCGGAAACCATCAGCTTTAATCTTCCGGACGCACTGATAGGCAACGATCCCATCAAACTTCAACCGTTTGATACCGTGCGGGTCTTTGGCCGGTATAACATTGACCCTCCGACCGTGTCCATCCGTGGAGAGGTGCTCCGGCCGGGGAAATATCCTATGTCCCAGGGAATGACTGTGGCAGACTTAGTTAAAATGGCCGGAGGATTCAAGCACAGCGCCTATCGCAAGGAAGCCGATCTTTCGAGCTATGTGATTCAGAACGGCCAAAAGGTGCTGGTCAACCACAGTAATGTCGCGATCGAAAAGGCGCTTGAAGGCGACACGGGTACCGACGTGGCGCTCAAGCCCGGCGACGTCCTCAGCATCCGGCGCCTAGCGGGCTGGCAGGACATCGGCGCGTCGGTGACGATTAACGGAGAAGTCGAGCACGCCGGCAGCTACGGGATCGAGGACGGGGAACGCCTGAGTTCGGTACTCAAGCGCGCCGGCGGGTTCCGCGCCGATGCCTATCCGGCGGCCGCGGTGCTCGAGCGGGTGCAGGTCCGCGAGTTGGCGGAGCAGGCGCGTCAACAGATGATTTTGCGAATCGAGAACACGCCGGTACCAGCTAACGCTGGGGCCACGAACCCGCAGGCTGCGACCGAGATGCAGCAGTCCATGCAGATGCAACGTCAACAGATTCTGCAGGCGCTTCGCAGCCATCCTGCCAGTGGCCGCCTGGTCATAGCCATCGATTCCGACATCAGCAAGTGGGAGAATACGCCAGCCGATATTGAGCTGCGCGCGGGGGATACGCTGCTCATACCGAAGCGGCCGAATTTTGTCGGCGTGAACGGTCAAGTCTATAACCCCGCCGCCATCAGCTATGTTCCCGGGAGGGATCTTGATTGGTATCTGAAGAAGGCTGGTGGACCGACACGCATAGGGGACAAGAAGAACATCTATGTCCTGCGGGCCGATGGATCGGTGGTCGTCCTGCAGGATCAGCATAGCATCTGGATGGGTTTCGGGAATGTCCGGATGCACCCCGGCGATATCATAATCGTTCCCGAGAAGATCATCGGCGGCTCGCCAGTATGGCAGAACATCATGAGTACGGCAATGATCGGGGCAACTATAGCCTCACCATTAGCTTTTGCCGGGGTCCTATGACCTTTTGCCAAGATGAGTGAGATTGCTGGAGAGGGATGGGAGACGCCCTCGAAAATCACGTACTTCCCGCTCGTAGCTGGCGACAATCTCGCCTACCGGCTTGCCACATCCCGAGCAGACCAACTTGCTTATTGGCTCGTAAGCGCCGCACCCATAGCTGCAATCGCTTGCCCGCCTCATCAATCTCATGCCGGTGCACCTAATATCCCGGCCATTCCAATACCCGTGTCCAGTCGTTCTCCGCCATGATGTACAAAATAGCCCCAACCTGGAGCAAGTCTCGCTTCCAGTTGAAAGTAGCAAGCGGCGGTTAGGCTGACGGTCCGCGCTTGCACCTGCCACAAGCTGGTTATGCCCGGGGGTGACGTCGAGGCGGCACAGCTGGCAGCTGGTATCGGTTGCATCCTAAACAGCCGAACTTTGTCGAGGTGAGCGGCCAGGTCTATAATCCCGTCGCCATCAGTTATGTTCCGGGGAGGAGTCTCGACTGGTAACTGAAGAAGGCGGGCGGGGCGACACGCACCGGCGACAAGAAGCACATGTATGTGCTGCGGGCGGATGGATCGGTATTCATCCCGCAGAACCAGCAGAGCATCTGGATGGGCAGCGCTTTCAAGAATGTCTGGATGCAGCCCGGCGACACGATCTTTGTTCCCGTGAAGATCGTCGGCGGCTCAGCGGTTTGGCAAAACATCATTGGCGTGGCCCAGTTCATGTCGGCTATGACCGTACCGCTCGCCATTGGCGGAGTCATCTGATTGCCTTTGCGTGGAGTACACTTTCCGGAGAGAGCATTCTCGACGTCCTAATCCAACAGGGAGATCTTCGGCTACCAGCCACGCAACATGTTGATTCTATTGGATATTATACGCTAAATAATTACCTTTGCTGTAGGGATTTTCCTGCGGGAGATGCTACTTTGAAGCATACGGAAGAAGAGCAATACGAGATACCCGACGAAAAACCGACTTCGATCCCGATTCGTGAATTAGTGACCGCGCTATTTGAATCGCGGCGCTTTCTTTTGACAATGATGGGGATCGGATTAATGATTGCGGCCACCTGCGCTTTCTTGTTGCCCAATGAGTACACCTCAACCGCGCAGTTAATGCCTCCTGACCAGCAGGCATTCTCAAGTTCTTCCATGCTCACTGGCCTTTCGGGCTCTGGCAGCGGGTTGCTTTCATCGGGTGTGTCGGCCAGCTTAATGAGCCAGAAGACTCCAGGGCAGCTCGCAATAGGCATTCTCAGCAGTCGAACAAGTCTGAACGATATCATCAAACGCTTTGATTTACGGCAGGTTTATCACTACCAGTCCTATGTGGATACCCAAAAGCACCTACTCAAGCGATCATCCTTCTTGGAGGACAAGAAGGACGGAATCATCACGATCACTGTGACGGATCGTGATCGATATCGAGCGCGGGACATTACTGCAGCCTACATAGAAGAACTGAATACACTTGCTAACAGGCTGAGCACCTCGTCAGCGCGCAGGGAACGCATATTTCTAGAGCAGCGGCTAAAATCCATCAAGAGTGACCTCGACGCCAGTTCGCTCGCATTGAGCCAGTTCTCCAGCCATAACGCGACCCTGGACCTTGAGAAGCAAGGTGAAGCGGCGGTCGAGGCGACGAACAAACTGCAAGCCCAACTGATCTATGCACAAAGTGAGTATGCCGCATTGAAAGCTGCATACACCGATGACAATGTGCGTGTACGGGAAGCTCGTGGACGGATCGATGAGTTGCAAAGCCAGTTGCGCAAAATGAGTGGGACTGACCATGTGGGGAATGGCGTCAATCTGAAGGTCGACCAGATGTTGCCTTCCGTCCGAGAGTTACCCCTGTTGGGAGTCAGATATTATGACTTGTACCGTCAGGTTACTATAGAAGAGGCACTCTATGAGACTTTGAGCAAGCAATACGAACTTGCGAAGGTGCAGGAAGCAAAAGAGATTCCATCTATTATGGAGCTAGATGCTCCGAACGTGCCGGAGAAAAGATCATCCCCGCACCGGATACTCATCATCTTCTTTGGAATATTCTTGGGAGCTTGCTGCGGAGTCGTGTGGATCTTCGTCGACAAGTTATGGGAGCGCCCTGATAGTTTCAACACTACGAAAGAGTTCGCAACTACGCTTTTCGGCCTTATGCGCGGCAACAGGGTAGCGCGGTAAACTGAATCGACTGCGACTTCTTTTGGGGACGCATGCGCACGGCAAAGCGGAAAAGTTTGCTGTTTGAGATATGCGAGGAGCCGGTCGATGCACGTGCTGTCCTCATGTCGCACCTGGATGTCGCAAGTATCTGCTGAAGTGCCAGTAGCCGCTGATAAGGAGTTAGTTTGGAGTCTAAAAAGAAAGATAGAGGAACCGGGTGCCGAAAGCTCATTAGCAACATATTCGCGCTTTACATCCTGCAGGGACTTAATTACATCATCCCGTTGGCCGTACTGCCGTATCTGGTGCGAACCCTAGGGATGGAGAGGTACGGCCTCGTAGCTCTTTCCCAGTCGTTTGCGCAGTATTTCATTCTTTTTTCGGACTATGGCTTTAATTACTCCGCCACGCGTTCGATCGCCAAGCAGCGCGACGACAGCATTGCGGTATCAGGACTTTTCTGTACGATCATTCTTATTAAACTGGTCTTGGCGGGTCTAGGATTCGCAATTCTCATAGCTATTATAGGCCTCGTAAGACCGTTTCAAGCTAATTCCGCGTTCTTCTTTGTCGCCTATCTCGCAGTGATTGGGAATGTTCTGTTCCCCGTCTGGTACTATCAAGGCATAGAGCAGATGCGCTACATTTCCATAATCATCGGCATCTCGCGATTTATCGGAGCTATTGCTCTTTTCGTGTTTGTACATCATCCGCAAGACGCTCTGCTGTCCCTCGCAATTCAATCCGTCACGCCCATCGTGGGCGGAGTAGCCGGACTTTGGGTGATCTTTCACAAGTTTAAGGTTCGTTTTGTTTGGCCTGCGCCAGCGCAGTTGAAGAGTGCTCTTATGGAAGGCTGGCATCTGTTCGTTTCGACTGCCGCAATTAGCTTGTACACAAATACGAATGTCTTCCTGGTGGGGTTACTGGCCGGGAATCTGCAAGCTGGATACTTTAGCGCTGCGGAGAAACTCCTGCGCGGCATGCAAGGTCTCATCACGCCAATTACCCAAGCGATCTTCCCGCACATTAATTCGCTCGCGGCAAAGTCGCGGGACAATGCGCTTCAATTTACAGCCCGGATCCTGCGATGGATGAGTGCATTCTCTCTGACTGCCTCGCTTCTTGTCTTCGTATATGCGGAGCCTTTGGTCACAATCTGTTTTGGTCATCTTGCAACTGAAAGCGTGCCCATCGTGCGCTGGATCGCATTCCTGCCTTTCTTGATTGTTGTCAGCAACGTATTGGGAGTTCAAATCATGGTATCCTTCGGACTCGACAAGCAGTTCAGCCGAATCCTGATTTTCGCGGGGTTATTCAATCTCGCGTTGGCCATACCTCTTATCAAAATGTTTGCGGCTCGCGGAGCCGGAGCGTCAGTGCTAGTTACGGAGTTTCTTGTGACGGTCTTGATGGTCGTTGTTCTCCGGCACTATAACATCCGCGTTTTCTCCCCGGCAGGTGTCCCCGCATGAAGACGGATGTCCTGATCGTTGGAGCCGGATTTGCAGGTAGCGTGGTGGCCGAACGTTGCGCTGTCGCAGGCAAATCCGTGCTGGTGATCGACAAGAGGACGCACATCGGCGGAAATGCCTTCGACGAGGTGGATCATCATGGAGTTCTGATTCACCGCTATGGACCTCACATTTTCCATACGAATTCCCGCGCCGTCTCAGACTACCTGTCCCGCTTTACAGAGTGGATTCCGTATGCGCATCGGGTCTTGGCTTCGCTCAATGACAATCTCTATCCAATACCAATTAATCAGACCACCATTAATCTGCTCTATGGCCTTTCTCTCGACGAGGCCGGAGTGGCCAGCTTCTTTGAGCGCGTGCGCGAACCGCGGCATACCATCAAGACGAGCGAAGACGTGGTCTTATCCAGCGTCGGACGCGATCTTTGTGAGAAGTTCTTCCGTGGCTATACGCGAAAGCAATGGGGTCTCGACCTTTCTGAGCTAAGTGCCACAGTGGCAGCGCGCATACCTGTTCGCACTAGCACCGACGATCGTTACTTCAATGACTCCTTCCAGAACATGCCTGCCGAAGGCTTTACAAAGATGTTTGCCCGAATGCTTCGTCACCCAAATATCAGGGTGGAAATCGGTACCGACTTTCGGAAGTTTAGACACAAGCTTACCTGCGGTTCGCTAGTTTATACTGGGCCGATTGATGAGTACTTCGACTTTTGCTTCGGGAAGCTACCCTATCGTTCACTGCACTTTAAACATGAGCACTTGCCCGCGGTTAAGCGGTTCCAACAGGTTGGAACCGTGAACTATCCAAACGAACAGGACTTCACCCGCATCACGGAATTTCGCCACTTGACAGGTCAGCATCATTCAGGCACTTCGATTGTTCGAGAATACCCAAGGGACGAAGGCG
>JAJXXG010000799.1 GCA_021781255.1 Acidobacteriota bacterium | reverse complement strand
ACGGAGGTTGAGCCGCTGGTGGTGCACGGGAATCCGTCGATCGAGATTCTTGCGGTAGCAGCGGAGCGCAAGGCGAACCTGATCGTTCTGGGCGCGACGCACCGCTCGGCCTTTGAGAACCTGACGCGGGACCGCACGGTCTACCGGGTTCTGGCCCATGCGCGCTGCCCGGTGCTGACGCTGCGGGAGCCGCAGACGATGCCGAACGAGGCAGTGACGGCGATGGCGGGGGCGCATCTGTAACGCGCACTCAAACTGCCTGCTGACAATCTGAAGATACGCAAGGCGGCCATTTGCGGAAGCAGAGGCCGCGCGGCGGTATTGGTCGGGCAAAGAGCGGAATCGAGGATGCCGGGGAGGCGCGAGGCGGCTGAAGGCGGTCAGGCCAGGCTGCTGTCCGATGAGATTGTGACGGGGCCGGTGGAGAGGCTGCGCGCGGACCTGCGGTTGGAGACGCGGGTAAAGGGATCAAGACGCTTAAGGCAGCGCTCGTTGAGGTAACGGAGCTGGCGGAGGAGCGCGAGGCCGTCGTTGCGGTATCCGCTGGAGTGGGTGGCGACGATCTCCGCGGCAAGGGCGTGCAACTGTTCGTGGATGGTTTCGGCGGCGAGAACGGTAGGAGACATGCCGGAGGCGATCTTCTGGGTGTCGAGCCAGGCCGTCAGGTTGCAGGGTTCGATGTCGAGGTTGGGCGGCGAGGGCCTGGCGCCCTGGAGATAGGACATGAGGTGCCCGAACCAGGCGCGGTGCTCTGCGATGGCGAAGAGGACTTCACGATTATCAGCATGCACGCGGGGCACGCCGATCCAACTGACGTCAGGACGCCAGGCGGCGGCCCAGGCCGGAAGCTCAGAGGCGGGCATGGGTTTGGCGATGCCGTAACCCTGGGCTTGATCGCAGCCGAGCTGAAGCAGCATGAGGCCGTGGTCGGCGGTTTCGACGCCCTCGGCGATGACCTGGCGGCGGAAGGCCTCGGCAAGACCGAGCACGCCCTTGAGGATGGTGAGACTCTCAGGCTCATCGAGCATGTCGCGGACGAAGCTCTGATCGATTTTGAGGGCGTTGGCGGGCAGACGTTTGAGGTAGGTGAGCGAGGAGTAGCCGGTGCCGAAGTCGTCAATACTGATGACGACGCCGAGGTCGCGGCAGGCGGCGAGGATCTGGGAGCTGAGGACGACATTCTGCAGGGCGCTGGTTTCAAGCACCTCAAGCTCGAGGTGCGCGGGGTTCACGCGGGGATGAGCGGCGAGCCTGGCACGCAGCCGCTGGACAAAATCGCCTTCCTGAAGCTCGTAGGCGCTGACATTGACGCTGACGGGCAGGATGAAGCCGGCAGCATGCCAGTGTTCCATCTGCGCCAGCGCGCTTTCGATGACCCATTCACCGATGCTGATGGCGAGGGGGTGGTCCTCAATGACGGGCAGGAACAGGCCGGGAGGCAGAAGGCCGCGCTCGGGATGCTGCCAGCGGAGGAGGGCCTCAGCGCCGATGACTTCGCCGGTGCGCATGTTGACCTTGGGCTGGTAGTGAAGGACAAGTTCGTGGGCAGCGAGAGCATGCCGGAGGTGCTCGATGTTCTCATGACGGCTGCGGGTGAGGAGGTCATGATTGGGGTCGAAGAAGTAATAGCGGTTTTTGCCGGCGAGCTTGGCCTCATAGAGGGCCTGACCGGCCTGGCGGAGGAGCAGGTCGGCGTCGAGATCTTCGTCCTGGGGATAGAAGGCGACGCCGGCGCTGGCGGTGACATGGAGGAGGACTTCGCCGACCTGCACCTGATGCGCGGCGGCATCAAGGATGGCGGTGAGGACGGGCAGGCAGGCGTCGCGGTGAGGCAGATCGGGGAGGATGGCGGCGAACTCATCGCCGCCGAGGCGGGCGAGGGTATCGCCATCGCGGAGGGCGTGCTTCATGCGGGCGGCGAGAGCGGCGAGGAGGGCATCGCCGGAGGGGTGGCCGTAGACATCGTTGATGGCCTTGAAGGAGTCGAGGTCGAAGAAGACGATGCCGACGAGGAGACCGAGGCGACTGGCCTGCGCCATGGCCTGGCGCATGCGCTCGACGAGGAGAGCGCGGTTGGGAAGGCCGGTGAGGGCATCGTAGTGGGTGACAAGCTCGAGCTGCTGCTCGTGCTCCTTGGCCTGAGTGATATCGGTTGCGAGGCCGACATATTGCTTGACGTTGCCGGCGGCGTCGCGGATGGCGTGGATATTGAGCATCTCAGCGTAAATATCGCCGTCCTTGGTGCGGTTCCATAGCTCGCCGGACCAGGCTCCATCGCGCAGCAGGCATTGCCACATGTTTTTGTAGAAGTCATCGTTCTGCAGGCCGGATTTGAGCATGCGCGGATTGCTGCCGATGGCCTCGTCGCGGGAATAGCCGGTAATGCGGGTAAAGGCATCGTTGACATCGAGGATGGTGCCGCGAGGATCGGTGATGGCGATGGCCTCGCGCGCGCCGGTGAAGACGGTGGCGGAGAGGCGGAGGCGATCTTCGACGATTCTGCGCTCGGTGATGTCTTCGGAGAAGATGACGATTCCGCCGATCGCGCCGTCGGCGGCGCGCCAGGGAAGGACTTCGCGGCGGATCCATTGCACGGATGCATCGGGCCGGACGAACTCACGCTCGGAGACCTCAATGTTTTCGCCGTTGAGACAGCGCCGGTGTTCGTCGCGCCAGCTCTCAGGGAGGTTGGGGAAGATCTCGTAGTGGGAGCGGCCGAGGAGGTCAACGTCGCCGAGGGAGTGCATCTGCTTCCAGCGCGCGCTGGCGGCGAGGTAGCGCAGGTTGCGGTCGAGCATGGCGAGGGCGGCCGGAGCGTGCTTGATGAACAGGCGCAGGAGTTCCCTGCTTTCGCGCAGAGCGGCCTGAGCGCGCCGGGCATCAGTCACGTCCTGGATGGTTCCATGCATTTTGACGGGGAGGCGCCGGGCATCGAAGGTGAGCTCGCCGCGGCCGTGGACCCAGCGCTCTTCGCCGTCGCTGGGCCGGACGATGCGGTACTCCCTGTTGAAGAGGCTGCCGCGGCCGAGCACCTCATCCTGCAGATAGGCGGTCATGGCGGCACGATCGTCGGGGTGGATCAAGTTGCGCCAGCCCTCGACGGTGTGGGGATAGGAAGGATCGAGGCCGAGAATCTCATCGAGGACACGGGAGCAGGACCAGGTGCCGGCGGGAATGCTCCAGGAGTAGCTGCCGAGGCCGGCGATGCGCTGGGCCTGCTGCAGGGAGGCTTCACTTTCGCGGAGGCGCTCGACGGCTTCGAGGTACTCGGTGATGTCGGGGGCGATGCCAAGAACGCCGATGATCTCGCCGCCGGGGCCGTTGATGGGGTATTCGCGATTGTCGACCCATCGCTCGGAGCCGTTTTTCATGCGGAAGTGCTGAAACTCGTTGACCCGCCCGCCCTCGGCCACGGCTCTGCTTTCAAGGCGGTAGAGGACGTCGGCGACGGCTTCGGGATGAAGGTCGTAGTCGGTTTTTTCGACGATCTCATCGGGATGCCGGACAAATTCAATGAAGGCGGAGACGCTGCGGCTGGCGGCGAGAATCTTATGATTGCAGTTCTTGAGGACGATGGCGTCGTTGGTGTGCTCGATAAGGGACTTGAAGCTGGCGACGAGGGTCAGGTCGCCGGGCTCGCTGATCGTGCGGGCATCTTCAAAATACAGATGGAGATGCGCGGGTCCATTGTGCGCATGCTCACGAGCGTATCGCACCTTGAAACAGCGGATGCGACCATCGGCATGGCGCATGCGCAGAGCGACAGTTCCCGCGGGCGAGGCGCATTCCGGGGAGAACAGGAATGCAATCATGCCAGCGTCTTCAGGGTGGACGCGATCAGCGAATTGAACGCTATTGGAAAGGAAGTCGTGGGGGCAAAACCCAAGCAGCGGTTCGAGTTCTCCGCCAGCAGAGAGAAGTTGCGGCGGATTTCTCAGCGCGAAGGAAAAAGTGGCCAATCCCATGGGCTCCGCACCCTGATGACTGGTGCCTGATCGAGGCATCTTATCGCAACAGGTTCCCACTAGGCTACTGGATTTCAGTGCAATCGCCAACTGCGATGGAGGATCGGCAAGATCGTCGGCGAGATACCGCTGCGGCAAAACAGCGTGCGGTCGTGGCATGGGTGAAATTTTCTCCATCCTCTGCACGCAGGCACGGCATGAGCGGAGCCGGTGGCGACGCCGCTGAGGGCCATGGCGCGCAGGCGACGCTCTACGTGCTTTCGTGAATTTTTCGGCAGGCGGCGGTGCAACTTCACAGCGTCCGGCGATGCGACGGGGGCCTGATGCGCAATGAACCAGATGAAGCACCGGTTATCCACGATTTTTTGTTGCTTTCGCGGGTTCCACCCGGTTTATCCACGTACAGACGGGGCCGCGTCTTGTGATAATCGCTGCAAGAACGCTATTTGCGCGACGATCCCCGCAAGTGAGGGAGGATGGGGATCGGGAGGCGGCATTTCGAACCAAGGAATGCGCGGACCACGACCGGAAACAGCCCGCACTCACCGAGGGAGCCCACGAGTGACCAGCTATCGGCGTCAGGACGTTTTGCGGATGTTCGGAATTGGAACCCGGCAGCTCCAAGCGTGGGAGCGGGCGGGACTGATTGCGCCGCGCACGGAGTACAGCTTTCAGGATCTGAGTCAACTGCGCATTCTGTGCGCATTACGGGCGGAGGACGTGCCCGCAGCCTCGATCCGGGAATCGGTTCTGGCCATGCGCGCGGTTTCCGGCATGGCGAACCCGCTGCTTGAGGCGCGGGTGGTGCGGAACGGAACCCGGCTGGCCTTCCGGCATTGCGGAGCGATGGTGGATCCGATCCGGCGGCAACTGCTGTTCGACTTCGACCGGGGCGGCGCGGAGGAGAGCGTGTCGGCGCCAGCGCCGGAGCCGCTGCGGCGACCGTCACCGGCGGGGCCGCGGGTGATCCAGGAGCGATTCATGGCGGCGGTGCGCGCGGAGGAGACGGGCGACAAGCAGGGCGCGATCGCGATCTACGAAGAGATTCTGAGGCTGGATGCGAATTATGCGACGGCGGCCATCAACCTGGGGACCATCTACTTTCATCTGCGGCAGTACGATCGGGCCGAGGAGCTGTACCGACGCGCCACGGTCTCCGATCCGGGATACGTGCTGGCCTACTTCGATCTGGGCAATGTGCTGGATGAGCTGGGGCGGCTGAGCGAGTCGATTGCGGCGTACAAGAAGGCGGTGGCGTTGTCACCGGGCTATGCGGACGCGCACTATAACCTGGCGCTGGCCTACGAGCGCACGGGCCAGACGCGCTTTGCGCTCTGCCACTGGCGGGCCTACGTGAAGATCGACAATCGCGGGCCGTGGGCCGAGCATGCGCGCAACGAGATCCGCAAGCTGCTGAGCCGGGAGAAGCTGGCGATTGTAAGCCGGGCCGCGCACTTTGTTGCGCCGCGCAAGGGCCGGGCGGCTCTGAAGCTGGCGTAGAGCCCGGATTGAAGATTGCAGACGCACAACTGAGCGCACGAGGGCATCGACGCAGGACGCAGCGGCTTGAGAATCCAAGCGAAGAAGCAAGGCTTTATTTGAACAGGGCACAGGCGCGGGCGACCTGGGCGACCTGGGCGATGTGGGCGGGGCGCGTGCGGCAGCAACCGCCGACGATGTGCGCGCCGGCGCGAAACCACTCCGCGGCGCAGGCTCCGAAGCCGGCCGCATCGGTGGAACCGATCCAGCAGCGGCGTTCGGCATCCCAGCCCTCGCCGGAGTTGGGATAGACGAGCACGGGCTTGTCAGAGCCCTGGTGCAGCTCGGCAATCAGGGCGGGAATCCAGGCGGGCGGAACACAGTTGACGCCGACGGCGACGGTCTGCGGAAATGAGGCGGCAAGGGCGGCACACCGGGCCACTGGCTCACCGTGCGCAACCAGACGCTGATCGCGGCAGGAGAAGCTGAACCATGCCTGCAGCGCGGGCCAGGGGGCCAGGGCCTGGCCAACGGCGCGCACCTCATCGAGAGAGGGAAAGGTCTCAAAGGCCAGCAGATCGGGACGCAGCGGGCCGGACGCGCCGGCAAGGACGGCAATGCGCTCACGATGAAAGCTCACCAGATCGTGAAAGGAGCAATCGTAGTTGCCGTGATACTCTGCGCCGTTGTGCAGGGCCGCGCCGTAGGACCCGAGCGAGGCGGCGACGAGGACGCGGCGGCGAGGAAACGCGGCGGTGGCGGTACGGGCGATTGCGACGGAACGCAGCAGAGCATCGTCAGCACGCTGCGGAGAGAGACCGACCTGAGCATAGCCCATGCGTGAGACCTGGTAGCTGCAGGTGGTAATGCATTGCGCGCCGGCGGCAATATAGGCGCGATGCACGGCGTCAAGCTGCCGGGGCTCTTCCTCGAGCACACGGGCGGACCAGAGCGGACCGTCGATGCACGCACCCTGGTATTCAAGCTCGGTGGCCAGGCCGCCATCAATGACGTGAATCGCATCGAGGAGGCCAGAAGGCCGCGGAGAAGCGGTCTGCATGCCTTGATGGTAGCGCCGGCAAGGACGAGGCGGCGAGGTTGGGAGGGCGGAAAGGAAAAGCGCGAATGCGAAAAGAGCCGCCCGGAAGGGCGGCTCTTGAAAGAACAGGTGAGAAGCGAGCGGAGATCAGGCGGCGCGCTTGCGGCGGAGGAACTCCAGTGCGCCGATCAGTCCCGTGCCGAGGAGAACCAGGCTGGAAGGCTCGGGGGTAGGCTCGATGGAGACCGTGCCGCTCAAGTTGTCATATCCTGATGTGGAGTTAAAGAGCGATCCGTTTGGATAATTGCCGGCAACCAGAGTGTAAACACCGGTCAGCATGGTTGGACTGCTCTCCGGTCCACTGTAGGCCGCAGAGCCCTCGAGGCTGAATACCGCGCTTAAAGAATTTTGCGGTCCGAACTCCACCTGATAAAGCCCGAACAAGGATGTGTTGTTGTTCTCGTAAAAATAGATCGCCGAGGGCGTAGTCGCCACCTGGACGCCGTTGAGATCGTAGGTAAAGCTTGTAAAGGGGATCTCGAATGATTGTCCTGTCGTATAGGTGATCGGCGTGGGGTTGCTGTCGATCAGGAAGGAGTAGCTCCATGTCTCGCTCGGAGCACAGAGATCGTTGTTGCGCAGCG
>JAJXXG010001033.1 GCA_021781255.1 Acidobacteriota bacterium | reverse complement strand
GCTGGGCGTGGAATCGGGCGTCGACAAGAACTTCAAGGAAGCGCCGTTCTTCTACTGGCTCTACACGCTGCTCATCGCCGGCGGCGCCTTGACCGTGCTGCTCTTGCCGGATGCGCAACTGATCAACGTGGCCATCTTCTCGCAGGTGCTCAACGGCGTCCTGCTGCCGGTGGTCATCATTCTCATGCTGATGCTCATCAACCGCACTGATCTCATGGGCGAATACAAAAACTCGCGCCTGTGGAACTGGATTGCGTGGGGCACCAGCATCATCGTCATCGGGATGACCTTTGCGATGCTGTGGGGAATGATGCCCGGGCATTAGAAACCATGCCTTAAGGAGCCTCTGCACAAGTCCCAAATTCAAAGCCGGCCTGGATAGAGTGGAAGGTGGATAGGCAGCGGCCAGTCTGGCAGGCCTTTTCTTCGCCGTCCGCGCGACTTGCCCGCCGTGGAGCCCGAGCGCCGCGCTCTTATATTTGAATTCTTGAGAAGAGATAACTTCCGGCCACCAGGAATGCGGCGGTAACCGCGGCGAGCACGGCGAAATCAAGGCCAAGGCCGAAGTGCGCGGTGCCGACGAGCAGCGCCCGCAAGGAGTCGATGCCGTAGGAAAGCGGGTCGACAATCGTGATCCCAGCGAGGATGCGTGGGAGGCCGTTGAGCGGGAAGAGCGCGCCGGAAAGGAAGAAGATCGGCATCACGAGGAAGTTCATGATGAGCTGAAAGCCCTGCATGTCTTCAAGGACGGACGCGATGCCGGTGCCGAGCGCGGTGAAGAGCAGCGCGACGAAGAGCATGAAAACGAGGGCAACAGGGAAGAGCCACCAACTGCCGGGCCGGAATCCGAAGCCCATGGAGATAAAGAGAACGATAGCGCCCTGGACGGTGGCGACAGTGGCGCCGCCCAGCGTCCGGCCGATCATAAGGTTGAGCCGCGAAACCGGCGCGACGAGAGTTTCTTTCAAGAATCCGAACTGCCGATCCCAGATGATCTGGATGCCGGAAAAGATCGCGGAGAACAGGATGGTCATGCCGACGATGCCGGGAACAAGAAACACAAAGTAGTTTCCTATGCCTGAGTGCTTGAGGGCCGGGCCCAGCCCGAAGCCGAGCGCGAGCAAAAAAAGGAGCGGCTGACCCAGCGAGCCGACGATGCGCGACTTGGAGCGGAAGTAGCGCTTGAGTTCCCGCAGCCACATGACGTAGATAACTTTCATAATCGATGTGCCCTTATCTTCTTTTTCCGGCAAAGGCGCGCCCGAACGTGCGCAGGCGATCGGTAGCGCTCGCCTCTTCGTCGCGGATCGTGTAGCCGGTCAATTTCAGGAATGCATCCTCGAGCGTCGCCGTCCCGGTCTGTCGGGTAAGCTCATCCGCTGAGCCGGAGGCAACGATCGCGCCATGGTCGATGATGGCGATCCTTTCCGCGATCCGCGCCGCCTCTTCCATGTAGTGCGTGGTGAAAAAGACCGTGATCCCTTCCTTTTTGTTCAGGTCCTGCAGATAGCTCCACATATGGTTGCGGGTTTGCGGATCGAGGCCGAGCGTCGGCTCGTCGAGGAAGATCAATTTCGGATGATGCAGCAGCCCGCGCGCGATCTCCAGCCGCCGTTTCATGCCTCCGGAGAACTCCTTCACAAGACTGTCGCGCCGGTCCCACAGATCGACGAAATTCATAAGCTCTTCGACGCGCGCCTTGCGGAGCCGCGAGGGGACGCCGTACAGCACGCCGTGAAATTCCATGTTCTCTTTCGCGGTCAGTTCGTCATCCAGGCTGGGGTCCTGGAACACAATGCCGAACGAACGGCGCACTTTCTCAGGGTCTTTCATGGGATTGTGGCCGTCGAGAATAATCTCGCCGCTGGTCGGGCGCAAGAGCGTGGTGAGCATCTTGATCGTGGTTGATTTGCCCGCGCCGTTCGGTCCCAAAAAGGCGAAGATCTCGCCTTTTTTCACATCGAAAGAGATGTTGTTGACGGCTGTGAAGTCGCCGAATCGCTTGACTAAGCTCCTGACCTCCGCGATCTTTTCCATAGTCAAAAAAATCGTCCCGCCCGGGACGCCATTCCGAGGGTTCTACTGTACTGAATGAAGAATATAACAAAGGCCGGCAGCGGCTGGCCTTACCCGCGCAAAATGAGCTGGTTTCCGTTGGTGAGATTGAAGGATGCCGTGGAATTGAACACCAGAAACGAGACTTGATCGGCTCCGCCTGTTTTGAACCACGGGAAATGTTCGTCCTCGGCCAGCCCCCGCGCGCCTTGAGGTCAATTCCTCCTCAAGCCAGAAGACAAAATATCATTGGACGCCCCCGGTTCCCTCTGCTATGATTCTCTCCGATAATTGCTCTCAGATAATTGTTCTCACCTTCGCAGCAGCAGCCGCAGCTTAGGAGCGCCGAGGAAGGGCAATCCCTGAGCAGCCGGCACGAGACCGAGAAACCAATTCAAGAGATGAGAGCTGCAAGACCGCAGCGGAAGGAAGGAATCGGATGATGGCAGCAGCAGCGTCGCCCGCTTCAGAGGCTCTGGCCGGAACAGATACCACGCAGGCCGCCCTGGATGCGTACGCAAAGGACATCAGCTTCGTCAATCCCGTGCGTCCCGCCGGTGTTGTGCGACCGAAGAATGCCGAAGAAGTGCAGCGCATTGTGGAGTTCGCCAACCGGACCAGGACGCCGCTGGTTCCGGTAAGCTCCGGTCCTCCGCATTTCCGCGGCGACACAGTGCCCAGCGTTGGCGGCGCGACGATCGTGGATTTGAGCGGCATGAAAAAGATCGTCAACGTCCAGCGCGCCAATCGGGTTGCGATGTGCGAGCCGGGTGTCACCTTCGGCGAACTGATCGCGGAAGTTGCCAAGCATGGGCTCCGGCTGAATATGCCTCTGCTGCCCCGGAAAAACAAGTCCGTGGTCGGCAGCCTGCTGGGACGCGAACCGGTGGTTATGCCCAAGTATCAATGGGACATCTCCGATCCCCTGGCATGCATCGGTCTGTTCTTCGGAACCGGCGAAGAGTTCCGGACTGGCCAGGCGGCCGGTCCCGGTACGATCGAGGAGCAGTGGGCAGTGGGAGGGGTGCAAAAAGCGCCGTATGGGCCCGGTACGCCTTCCTTGCACCGCCTGGTTCAAGGATCTCAGGGGACGATGGGCATCGTTACCTGGGCCTCAATGCGTTGTGAACTGATGCCCAGTCTCGAAGAGCCGTTTGTGCTGGGATCTTCACAGCTCCAGCCGCTGCTCGAACTGGAGTACTGGCTGGTGCGGCTGGGAATGGCGAACGAGTGCTTTATTCTCAATAGCACCAATCTGGCCGCTATTTTTGCGCAGGATGGCACGAACGATTTTCAAAACCTGAAGGCCACTCTGCCCCCATGGATTCTTTTCTACACCGTAGCTGGTTACGAGTACTTCCCGGAGGAACGGGTCGGCTCCCAACTGAAAGACATTACGACAATCACTCAGCGCCTGGGAGTGGAACCGGTCAAGGCCGCCGGCGCCATCTCGGCAAATGCCATCCTGAGAGCGGTCCAGCAGCCTTCGGCAGAGCCCTATTGGAAGCTTCGCCCCAAGGGAGCTTGCCAGGACGTGTTTTATCTGACCATGTACGAAAAGCTGGAAAGCCAGATTGCCACGATGAGCGATCTTGTCGAAAAGGCCGGCTATCCCGCCGCCAACCTGGGAGTTTATATTCAGCCGGTTGTCCAGGGCACAAGCTATCACTGCGAGTTCAACCTGTTTTACGATCCCGAAAACCGGCAGGAGCGGACGCGGGTGAAAGAGATCTCTTCTCTTGCCATCGGGAGCCTGATCGGCAAGGGCGCATTTTTCTCCAGGCCCTACGGGGAAACTGCAGGAACGGTTTTGAATCGAGACGCGGCCACCGTCGCCGTTTTGAAGACATTCAAGCAGATCTTCGATCCCAACCAGGTGATGAATCCCGGAAAACTCTGCTTCTAACAGCCGGAGCAAGGCAAAGCAAACTATCAATCAGAAAATACTGGAGGGAGCCGCGATGGGATTGGAACAGTACAAAGGCGACATGGAGATGTGCTGCCGGTGTTCCGCCTGCAAGTTTGTGCCGATGCAGCAGGTCGGCGGTTTTCAGTTTGTGAATGCGTGTCCCAGCATTGCGAAATACAACTTTCACAGCTACTCGGGCGGTGGCCGGTTGAATATCGGCTCGGACATGCTGAAGAACGGGATGACTTATACGGATAAGCTCCTTGACATTGTCTATAACTGTCAGATGTGCGGCGCCTGCGGGGTTTCGTGCAACTATGCCATGGACATGGAAGTCATGGAGCCCATCAGCGAGTTCCGCATCCAGTGCGTCAAGGATGGCCATACCAACCCCGCTCTCGATAAGACCATCGCCGGCCTGCGCCAGCATGGTTCGATGGTGCCAGTGAAGGGGAAGCGCGGCGACTGGGCCGCCGGTCTGGGGCTGAAAGATGCCACCAAGGAGAAGGTCGACGTTCTCTATCATGTCGGCTGTCTGACCAGCTACGATCCCAATCTCAAAAAACTGGCCAAGGCCACGGCGAAGATTCTCCAGAAGGCCGGCGTCAATTTCGGTATAGCCGGCGATGCCGAGGTCTGCTGCGGCGGCCGCGCCTACCAGATGGGCTACCAGGAAGATTTTCTCGCTCAGGCCAAAAAGAACATGGCCATGGTCAAGCAGGCCGGCGTCAAGACCGTTGTCACTGCCTGTGCCGATGGATATCAAGCCTTCAAGGTGCTCTATGACAAGTTCAACCTGAAGGACGGCCTGGAGGTACTGCACATCTCGGAATACGTGGCCAGGCTGATCGATGAGGGCAAGCTCAAGCTGAAAAACAAAATCGACCTCTCGGTCACATACCACGACCCTTGCCGGCTGGGCCGACTGGGCGAACCCTGGGTGCACTGGCAAGGAAAGAAGGTTCCCGGTGACCGCTTCGTTTTCGATCCGCCGAAGACCTACCGGCGCGGCACGCAAGGTGTCTATCAGCCTCCCCGGGATGTCATTCAGAGCATTCCCGGCGTAAAGCTAGCGGAAATGGCGCGGATCAAGGAATACGCCTGGTGCTGCGGCGCCGGCGGAGGCGTCAGCGACTCGAACCCCGAGTTCGCTCAATGGACGGCCCGGGAGCGAATCGAGGAAGCGGCGGCAACCGGGGCCGAAGCGCTCGTGACCGCCTGCCCCTGGTGTGAGAAGACCTTTGAGCAAGCCATTCGGGCAACCGGTAGCCGTCTCAAGGTTTATGACATTGTCGAACTGGTCGAGAAGGCAATCGCCTGAGGAGGATGACTTATGGCTTTGAGCAAAGAAATTTACGCTGCCTTCGAAGACGTGGTTGGACCGGAGTACATCTGCGCCGACCCAGTCATCATGCCGTCGTATTACTCCACCGAGTTTGCCGCGGTGATCCTTCCCGAGAACACCGCCCAAGTGCAGGCTATTGTCAGGCTGTGCAACAAACATAAAATCATCTTCCGTCCGATTTGCACGGGCTGGACGGGCTCGTTCGCCAAGGGTACTCTTTTACTGGACCTGCGGCGGATGAACCGCATCGTGGAAATCAACGAGAAGAACATGTATGCCGTGGTGGAGCCGTATGTGATCACGGCGCAACTGCAGGCCGAGCTGATGAAGCGGGGGCTGCATCTGAATGTGAAGGGCGCCGGGACCAACTGTTCGGCGATGCTCCGCGGCCATGGGCATCTGGATCAGACCACCAGCGGCGACGATCGCAACCATTTAGCCATTGAATGGGTTACCCCGGCGGGAGACGTCGTTCGTTCGGGATCCCTGGGATACGGGGACGAGTGGTTCTGCGGCGATGGGCCTGGCCCCTCGCTGCGCAGCATCTTGACCAGCGCGGTGCCGCCGGGGACAACTCCGGGCGTCTTTACCAAAGCTGCCATGAAGATCTATCACTGGCCCGGTCCGGCGCGTTTCCCCATTCAGGGAGTGTCACCGAACTACAGCCTGAGCGAGATACCGCCCAACTTCATGGCGCGCTATTACAGCTTCCCATCGGTAGAGAAGATGTGGCAGGCGGAGCGCAAGATCGGCGAGAATGAACTCGCCTTCGAACTGATGGGCTTCAACGTGGCCATGGTGGCCGCCAACATAACCACCTGCAATGAAGAAGAAGAACAAACCTTCCGGCAACTGAGCCAGGCCGTGCAAGGCCCGGGATTCTTCGTCATTATCGGAGGCAACTCTGCCGCCGACTTTGAATTCAAAAAGCGGGCACTGCAACAGATCGTGAGCGAATCTGACGGAAAGTCTTTGACGCAGCTCGAAGATCCCAGGCTGGAAGGCATTCTGCTGTGCCAGTGCATACGAATCTCCGCCTCTATTAGGGAGACTTTCCGGCCCGGCGGCGCCTTCAAATCGATTCCGATCATGGGCCAGCGGGACCTGACTATCAAGTGGGCCATTGGCGCCGGCCAGGCGAAACTTCCGCTGATCGAAAAAGGCCTGATCGTTGACGATGGAGGCGCCTTCTTCGGTTGGGGCGTGGAGCAGGGGCATGTGGGCAAAACGGAGATCTTCTGCAAGTTCGACCCGCAAAATGAGACCGCCAAGAAAGCTGTGGAGCAATGGCACAAAGAGCAGGGAGACCGCGCCTTTAGCGAGCGCTACTTCGCTTCGTTGATGGGAGAGAGAAATCCCGAAATCAGCAAAGGCATGTGCCATTACGATGTGTGGTGGAACAAGATTCAGAAAGCATTCGATCCCCAGGGCGTGTCGCCGGAGCCAGGCGCGCTGGTGTAAGCCTGGCAAGAGCCATCCTTCTCCCGCACCCTCAATGGCAGCGAGGGGGATGGTGGCTGTTTCCCCCTGATCCGATCTGGTTTAACGGCGGCACAGAAGATAATGCAGCCTCGCAGAGCGCCGCGGCACATAACCTTGACTTTGCAAGGGCCGGCGATTCTCACGCTCGAAGACCGCGAGGCGCTAGCGATATAGCTCAACGAACACAAGTGGTCGGCGCTTTCCCCGGCAATCTCTCATATCTGCCTATTGAGATTGAAAGGATGCGAGCGCCTGCAAGTTGCTCCTTTTCCACAATCGGACACGGACCATCCACCGGCGCTCGCGGGCGCCTGATGCGCTAGGCTGGAAAGCGGAATGGCGGTTTGCTCG
>JAJXXG010001316.1 GCA_021781255.1 Acidobacteriota bacterium | reverse complement strand
GTGTTCACAGGCTCTGCAAAGGCCGCCTGCTCGAAGGGAACGCCGTCGGGAATCCTGACCACGCCGCTGCCGGCTGCGACAAAGTCCATGACGCGGATGTACTCAGCAAAGCCTCCGCCGGAGGGCTCAAAGCCCGCGGTGACGCCCACTTTCTTGTAGAGCGGGCATTGCGCCGGCGTCCCTTTGCGGCAGAAGTAGCACTGCCGGCAGGGGACGTGGTGAAAGACCATGACGCGCTCGCCCACGGCGTAACGGGTCATGCCCTGGCCCACAGCGACGATGGTGCCTGCCATCTCATGGCCGAAGATGCGCGGCGCGGAATGGGAGCCGGTGTGAATCTTTTTCAGATCGGTCCCACAGATGCCGCAGGTGGCCACCTTGACCAGCAATTCGCCGGGCCCGATGCGGGGCACAGGCACGGTCTCCACGCGCATGTCATTGACGCCGCGATAGACCACGGCCCGCATGGTGGCAGGAATTTTTGTCTCGACAAAGCCTTCAGCGCTTGAGATTTGGGTAGCCATTCCGTTTCCTGATGTGACCTCGTTCATCCAGAAAATCAAACAGCGACTCTGCGATGCCCTGGGACGCCTTCCTGCTATTCTCGTTCATTCGCGCCAATGCGGGCCAGTGCCACGGCCGCAGGAGTGCAAAAAGAACAAACCTCGCCAGCCGGAACTGCCCTTCGGGGGATAGAAAGCGATTGAAATCAGGCAGTTGATCGGTGAAACCGTCGCTGATTCCTTTGATGCAATAAAAGGGTACGCCGCGCATCCCAGCCAGGCGAGCTACCCCGGCCGCCTCCATATCCACCAGGTCAGCATTGTACGTGGAGGCAAGGCGATTCTTCTCTGCTTCGCCGGCAACCGCAGGGCTGGTCACAAGCCAGGGCCCCTCCGGTCCAGCGGCGACGCGGAAACGCTCGCCCGTACGCGCATCGATGACTCCGGAAATATTGTAGACCCTTCCCGGCTCGATTTCTGCGCGCAAGGCACCTGCCCATCCAGTGGAAACGAAGAAAGAGACCGGCCCACTCTTTTCGATCTCGGCAACGGCCCGTGTTGCGGCCGCCGCGCCTGCCCCGGCGCAGGCCGCGACCCACTCGCCTTCGTCGTAACGCCAGCGCCAGAGATCGACGCCTTTGCGGGATTCGTGCTGCCATCCCCGCACCAGCGGCTTGAGCTCGCCCGCCATGGCGGCAACTACGGCAACCCTGGTCATTTCTGAGCCTGGGGCGCATAACCGTGTGCGCGGAACCACTCAATGGCGGCGCGCATGGCCGGGTAGACAGGCACGATGCGGAAGCCCAGCTCCTGCTGCGCGTGGGCGCTGGAGGCAAACATTTTCTTGCGGCCCATGCGCACCTCTTCCAGCGTGGCGCGGGGCTCGCGGCCGAGGATGTGGCCTGTAAGCCATTCCTCAAAGAAGGCGTAGGTTGCGGCTACCGGATAAGGAATCTCAACGGTGGGCGAAGGCAGGCCGGTGATGGCGGACATCTTGTCGAGAATCTGCTTGAGGGTCAGGTTTTCGCCGCCGAGAATATAGCGGTGGCCCCGCTGTCCGTGTGTGAGTGCGGAGACATGCGCGCGCGCCACTTCGGCCACGTCCACCAGATTGAGCCCGGTGTCCATGTATGCGGGGAATTTGCCTTTGAGGAAGTCCACGAAAATGCGGCCCGTGGGCGTGGGCTTTTGATCGTTGGGGCCGATGGGCGTGGTGGGATTGAGAATGATAACCTGCTGGCCGTCTTCGGCGGCGGCGATGGCCTGCTGCTCGGCCATGAACTTCGAGCGCTTGTAGTGGCCGATCATGTCATTCAGCGAAACCGGGGTGTCTTCATTGATGACGATGCCGTCGGTGCGGAAGTTCATGGTGGCCACGCTGGACGTGTACACGACGCGGGGTACGCCTGCCTTGCGCGCCAGCAGCAACAGCTCTCGCGTGCCGTCCACGTTGGCGCGATACATGGCATCGGGGTTGCGCACCCAGAGGCGATAGTCGGCAGCCACGTGAACCACCGCATTGCAGCCCTGCAGCGCTGGAGCGAAGGTCTCAGGCCGGGCGAGATCGCCGACAACCGTGTCGCCGGGAATGCCTTCAAGGTTGCCCATATTGCTGGTCTTGCGGACCAGCATGCGCAGCTCTGCGCCCTCGGCTGCCAGTGCCCGTGCGACATGATGGCCAACAAAACCGGTCGCGCCTGTAAGGAAAACTTTCATGAATGCGTGTGCAGTGGTCAGGGTTCTGTCATCAGCGGGAAGGGATGACTGACGCTAGTCCAGCGCCTCCGGGTGCAGCGCAATGTTCTTTTCACCGGCGGCCTTCTTCTCGTTGTAAGCCTTGACCCAGTCCTCCCAGTGTTTGCCGGCGGCGCGGTCCTTGCCGCTGAATTCGAGGCGGGCGATTTCACCATAATTCAGCTTGCGCTTCTCCGGCGCGCTGGGCGTGAAGTACTCCACATAGGAATCGGAAAGCGTGGAGCCAGTGAGGCGGTTGAAGATGTAGGCCTCGATACGTTCACCGCTCTTGAGGGTGAGCGTGATGTCGCCGCGATAATCAAAGGCCTTTTCGAGAGCCTGGCGCAGGTCTTCTTCGCTTGCCAGCGCGGGCGCCCAGCCTTCCAACTGCTCGTGCTCCGAGCCGGGAGCCAGCTCCAGCGCTTCGACCTGTTCGATGGTGTACTTGGCGACTTCGGCGGTCATGCGTTGGTCTCCTCCAGGGTGTGCGCGGGCTTTTCGATCTGCACAAGCGCGGCCGGGCCGTGCGGCGCGGGCTCGTTGAGCAGGTTCAGCGCATGCTGGTCCTTGTACTTCCTGAAGGTGCCGCGCACCATGGCCCAGAGGCCGGAGATGGAGCCGAAGCCGTCCATCACCGCCGACGGCTCATAACCGCAGCTCACCATGCAGTTGGCACACTTGGGATTGCCGCTGGCCGCGCCGTACTCTTCCCACTGCGTGGTTTCGAGCAACTCCTTGAAGCTTTCCGCGTAGCCATCCTGCAACAGATAGCAGGGTCGCTGCCAGCCGAAGATGTTGTAGGCCGGCGAACCCCACGGTGTGCACTCATACTTGCGGTCGCCCATCAGAAACTCGAGGAACAGGGGCGACATGTTGAATTTCCAGGTCGGCTTGCGATTGGACAGGATGGCGCGGAAGAGGCGGCGCACGCGTGCGCGGCCCAGGAAGCGGTTCTGATCGGGAGCCATCTCATAGCTGTAGCCGGGCGACAGGACGATGCCCTCGACACCCATGTTCATCACATCGTCAAAGAAGGCGCGCACGTTGTTGGGGTCGGCGCCATCAAAGAAGGTGGCATTCGTAGTGACGCGGAAGCCGCGCTTGACGGCATCCTTGATGCCTTCAACGGCGAGGTCGTATCCGCCTTCGCGGCAGACGGAATAATCGTGGTGCTCGCGGTCGCCATCCAGATGCACAGAGAACGTGAGGTACTTGGAAGGAGTGAACTCCGGCAGGCGGCGCTTGAGTTCGAGCGCGTTGGTGCAGAGGTAGATGTACTTTTTGCGCGCGATGAGGCCGTTGACGATCTCGACGATTTGCGGATGGAGCAGCGGCTCGCCGCCGGGAATGGAAACCATGGGCGCGCCGCATTCCTCGACGGCCTTGAAGCACTCCTCGGGCGAAAGCATGCGCTTGAGAACGTGGGGAGGATACTGCACCTTGCCGCAGCCGGCGCAGGCCAGGTTGCAGCGGAAGAGGGGCTCAAGCATGAGCACCAGCGGATAACGCCTGTTGCCAGCGAACCGCTTCTTCAGCACATAAGTGGCAACCGTCCACATCTGGGAGACAGGAACAGCCATATTCGGGTGATACCTCCGGCGCCGCCTTAGGAAGCGCGCTCCATGGCCCGCTTGTAGCCGGTGAGGGCCAGCAGCGGGAAGTAGTTGCGATACATGTGATAGGCCAGATAAAAGACCCTGGGAAAGCCGGTGCCCGTGTAGAGGGCCTGGCGCGTGAGGCCCGCGCCGACGGACTCGTCCCAGCCGCCCTCCGCGTCCTGCCGCTCCAGCAGCCAGCGAACGCCCTTGGCGATCGAGTCGGAGCGGTCGTCACCGGCTGCAAGCAGCCCCAGCAGGGCCCAGGCCGTCTGCGACGGCGTACTCGGTCCCACGCCGCGCGTATTGGGATCGTCGTAGCTGCCGCAGGTCTCGCCCCAGCCGCCATCGGGATTCTGCACCATGCGAATCCACTCCGCCGCCTGCTGCACCTGCGGCTCCAGGTGGTCCACTCCAATGGCCTCAAGCCCGCGCAGCACAAGGAAGGTTCCGTAGATGTAGTTCACGCCCCAGCGGCCGAACCAGCTTCCATCCGGCTCCTGCTCGGCGAAGATGAACTTGATCGCCTTTTGAACGCGCTTGTCTTCGCGCGTGTAGCCATAGCTGGCCAGCATCTCCAGGATTCTTCCCGTGATGTCCACCGTCGGCGGATCGAGCATTGCGTTGTGATCCGCGAAGGGGATGTACTGAAAGATCATCTTGGTGTTGTCTTTGTCAAAGCTGCCCCAACCGCCGTCGCGGCATTGCATGGCAAATTCCCACTCAATGGCGCGCTCTGCCACCTGTATCTGGTAGCGCTCGCGGGGATTATCGACCTTGTTGAGGGCGAGAAGCACCTGCGCGGTATCGTCGGTGTCTGGATAGAACTCGTTGTTGAATTCGAAGTACCAGCCGCCCGCCTCGGTCTTGGGAACCTTCACAGCCCAGTCACCCTTGTGGCGGACTTCCTTTGAAAGCAGCCAGTCGGCAGCCTTGATCATGCGGGGATCGTTGCGCGGCACGCCGGCCTCGCCCAGCGCAAACACCACCTGCGCCGTGTCCCACACGGGCGACGCGCAAGGCTGCATGCGAAAGGCAGGCTCCGGCAAATCAGGCGTGGCCGGCTGTTCGATGCCGAGCTTCTCAAATTCGTCGCGCGCGCGGATAACCTGCGGGTCGTCTTCTGAATAGCCAAGGCAGCGGAGCGCGATGATCGCGTTGAGCATGGCGGGATAGATGGCGCCGAGTCCGTCGGACATTTCCAGGCGCGCCAGCATCCATTCTTCGGCGCGCTTCAACGCCAGTTTGCGCAGCGGTCGGATGTGCACCGCTTCGGCCCAGTGCGTGATGCGGTCGAGGACGAGGAAGAAATTGCGCCAGGAAAAAACGGCGTCGCGGTTCATGCGAACTCGAAGAGTGGAGTTGGCGCGGCCGCCAACGAACAGCTCGTCGATTCCCTGCTCCGGCGGAATTTTCTTGAATGGCTTTTTGGCGTAAATGATGGCCAGCGGAACGAGAATGGAGCGCGACCAGGAAGAGATTTCGTAGATGTTGAAGTAAAACCAATTGGGGAAAAGGACAATCTCCGGCGGAATTGCGGGCACCGCATCGTAGTCGTACTGGCCCAGCGCGCAGAGATACATCTTGGTGAAGGTGTTGCATGCCACCACGCCGCCGTTGGCCAGAATCCACTCGCGACACTTGACCAGGCGCGGATCGTCTGCTGTGAGGCCCATGAGCTTGGCGGAAAAGTAGCATTTGACCGAGAGCGAGATGTTGCCCGGCCCGCCGGGATAAATGCTCCAACTGCCATCCTCGTTCTGGTAGCGCATCATCTCGGTGAAGGCGCGCTTCAAGCGGCCCATATCGCCGCTCTCAAGAAGCGTGTGCAGGAAGATGTAGTCTGCCTCGAGCATCGAGTCGGCTTCGAGTTCTCCGCACCAATAGCCATCAGGATGCTGCTGCGAGAGCAGGAACTCGCGCGAGCGCAGAATGGCGGACTCCACGTCCCCCATGTCCGCATCCAGCCGGCCGAATCTGGGCGTCGTGGATACTGTCTTTCCCTGCTTTAGACTCATGCGATTTGAAATGCCTCGGTTCTTCTGCGGCAGACCCGGCCGCGGAACGCTTGCCCCACGTGGAAATCACGGTCGACCATCACTCTATCCGATCCTTCGGACACGGAACAGGATTCATTTGCCTTGATTCCGGCTGGCCAGCGGGCGCCGGGGTTCACCGGCACTCAACTGCCTCACTGGACAGATACGGACTCCGCGCCATCCGCGCTGCCGATGGCCTGCACAATCTCGGGCGGAAGGCCGAACCGGACATTTTCCGGCATGACCTCCACCTCTTCGACGCTTGAAAAGCCGCTTTGGCGCAGGTAGTTCACCACATCTTCAACAAGAACCTCGGGGGCCGATGCGCCGGCCGTGACAGCGACGGTGTTCACGCCCTCAAGCCACGCGGAGTCGATGGCCTGGGAGTTATCAATCAGATACCCCACGGTTCCAAGATTGCGCGAAACCTCAACGAGCCGGTTGGAGTTGGAGCTGTTGGTGGAACCCACAACGAGCACCAGGCCGGCATTGTGCGCCACGTTGCGCACCGCCACCTGGCGGTTTTCTGTGGCGTAGCAAATGTCTTGCGAGTGAGGGCCAACTATATTTGGAAACTTCACCTTGAGGGCGTGGATGATGTCGCGCGCCTCGTCCAGGCTCAGGGTTGTCTGCGTCAGATACGCGACGCGGTCGGGGTCCGGCACCTGGAGCGCATCGACTTCAGCGACATTGGAAACGACCTGGGTCACTTCAGGCGCTTCGCCGAGCGTGCCTTCAATCTCATCGTGGTCGCGGTGGCCGATCAGCACCAGCGAATAGCCCTGCTTGGCGAACTTGACGGCCTCGATGTGAACCTTGGTCACCAGCGGACAGGTGGCGTCAATGACCTTCAAATGGCGAGCCTTGCTGCGCTCGCGCACAGCCGGCGAGACTCCATGCGCGGAATAGATGACGCGCTGGCCGTCCGGCACCTCTTCGATGTCGTGTACAAAGATCGCGCCCTTCTCGGCCAACTCGTTCACAACATAGCGGTTATGAACAATCTCGCGGCGAACGTAAATGGGCGCGCCAAAGGTTTCCAGGGCGATGTTCACAATGTCGATTGCGCGCACCACTCCCGCGCAAAATCCGCGCGGCTTGAGCAACAACACCCTCTTCTGGCTTGGGGAAGTCTCGGTGGAGGCGCCGTTTGAGATGGAATCGAGGACAGTTGTAGTCACTCTGCCAGTATATCAACGGGCAGGCTCGAAAGACAGAAGAGAAATGGTACGGAAGAGCATTGGCCAGGGTCCATCAAGGATCGGGAGATCACA
>JAJXXG010001292.1 GCA_021781255.1 Acidobacteriota bacterium | reverse complement strand
AGATCTTTCATCCTGCCCGTCAGATTAACGCACCGGGCCGTCGCTGCAAAGCAAACCTTCCCTCACGCAATCCGCGCAAAAACAGGCAGGGCCCGGATCGCTCCGGGCCCTGCCTCCGTTCAAAGCGTCCATCGATTATTGCGGCGTGGGTGCCGGGGCCGGGGCATTATTCGGATGCGCCTGGTCTTTGTCGTCCGCTTTTTTGTCGTCCGCCGTCTTGTTGCGGTCGCTCAGGCGCGTCTTCTCGCCCGTTGTCGTCGCCTGCTTCTTGTTCTTGCTCGCCACCTGATGCCCACCCAGTCCCAGCGGCGCGGACTGCACCTGCCGGTCCGCCACTTCCGCCGCATCCGGCGCATCCGGCGTCATCGTGTCCTTGGCCGACGTCTTGCTCGGCTTGGCAAGTTTGGCGGTCTTGGCCACTTTCTGCTCTTTGGCTCGATCGCTGAAGCGCGTCTTCTTCGTGGGCGCGTTCGAGGCCTCCAGAGGATTCACGGGCTCGGGTTCTGTACTCGCCGCGGACTTCTCCACCGCTCCTGCATCTTCCGTCTGCGCCGAGGCGGCGTTGGGAAGCGTCTCTTGAGGCGCCTGGCCATACCGGATTTTTTCCTTCTTCCCCGGCTTCATGGAAGCGGCTTGCGCCTGCTTCCCGGCTTTCTTCTTCCCGCTCTTCGCTGCGGCCGTCGTCGCCGTCGTCCCGGGTGTCGCTTGTGCCGGCGTTGTCGTTGTCGCTGTAGCGGGCACCAGTTGCGGTTGCGTGTTGCGGAATCCTCGACCCGTCTCGCGGAATCGCGTCCGCTCGACCTTCTTCTTCTTTTTACCCGTCGGCGGCTTATACGCCGAGTAAGAGATCGGGAAGACCCGCTCACTTGCGCTGGCGCCCGTATCCACATATCCGGGCTTGATCTCGATGTAGGCCTCATCGCGCATCTTCGTCAGATAGGCGCGCATCGCCGGCTCCATCAGGCTCATGAAATAAGTCTGCTCAACATCCTGCTGAACATTCTTAAAGGGCTGTACGCCTCCAGGATTGTGCGCCGTCACCTTGAGAATCACAAAACCCTGGCGCGTGCGAATCGGATCTGTGAACTGGCCCGTCTTCAGCGGAAATACCTGGTCCTCCAGCACCTTGGCCAGCGCTCCGCGCCGGAACTGCCCCAGATCGCCCCCGGAAGAGGCCGTCGGCCCATCGCTGAAGCTCCGCGCCAGTTGGCTGAAATCTCCGCCCGCGTGGAGCTTGGCCTCAATGTCGTTCGCCTTCGCCTGCGCCGCCGCTACCTTCTGTTCCGTCGGCGGCTCCTGGTCCCCGGTCGAAATCAGAATTTCGCCCAGGTTCACGCTCTCCGGCTGGGTATAGTCCTGCTTGTGAGCCTCGTAGTACCGCTCCACTTCGCCGGGCGTGATCGAGATCTTATTACCCACTTCCTGCCGCATCACATCCTGCGTGATAATCCCGTTCCGGATGTTCGCCTTGAAGTCTTCAAAAGAGACGCCCTGTTCCTTCGCCGCCTTTTCCAGATCTTCCATAGTGGCCAGGTTGTACTGCTTGCGAATCTCGTTCAGCCGGTTGATCAGATCTGTTTCGCCCGTGATCCCCAGCTCCTTGCCCTTTGAAAGCCAAAGCTGCTGGTCAATCAGGTTTCGCAGCAGATCCCGCCGCGCATCTGACGCCTCCTGCATCGACGCTCCGCGCTGGCGTTCTTCCTGGTCCAGCTCCTTTTCGGCGCGGTCGTAGTCGGAGGTCGTAATGATCTGATCGTTGATGCGAGCAATGATCTGCTCCACCGTCGTGCCGCCATAGGGGCTCTGCGCCGCGGTGCTCTGCGATTGCGCTGTTGCGACATTGGAGAGCAGCACCGTGCCAAACACGAACGCCGCGGGAATACGAAGGATTCTGAAAGTCATAGGTCGGCACAGGGAAGGCGGCAAAAAATCCCCTTCTACTGCATAGACGTCATTGTAAATGGCTCGGGAGCGGCAGAGCGAATGGCGGGCGGAATCAGGCCGTTTTCCCGCATTTTCCGCCCGCGGCTAAACGCCTACGCCGGCTCCACTTCCACCAGCCTCGCATCCGCATCCAGCCGCAACACCTTGAAACTGCGAATCTGCCCGGCGCCCATCGGTGCTGGCGCGGCCGCCGCCGCCCCCCTTGCCCTTCCAGCGCGCCGCCAGCATCGACGTCAGCGACGAAAGGTCCGCCTGGTCCCGGCTCCCGCTCTCAGCTGCGGCCGGCTCTGCCAATGCGCGGCACGTTGCGCGTATCCCCTCGCCCAGCTCGACCGTAACCCGGCCCGCGGACACCTCCACCACCCGGCCTGAGACCACATCCCCCACCTTGTGCTCGGCAATGTACTCGTCAATGCTGGTCGGAATCAGCTGCTTCATGCTGAGCTTGATCTGCCGCTTTTCCATGTCGATGGCCAGCACCTGCGCCTTCACCACCTCGCCCACCCGCAGCGCATCCGACGGATGATGCAGCCGCCGGTCGGCAGTAATTTCACTGATGTGCACCAGCCCCTCGACGCCCTCGGCCAACTGCACAAACGCCCCAAACGCCATCAGCTTCGTCACCGGCCCCGTAATCTGCGCGCCAATGGGAAACTTCTGCGACACCTCCAGCCAGGGATCGGCCAGCGTCTGCTTCAGCCCCAGCGAGATGCGCCGTTCCTCGGGCATGATGGCCAGAATCACCGCGTCCACCGCATCGCCCTGCTTCAGCAGATCGCCCGGATGGCGCACCTTCTTGCCCCACGCCATCTCCGAGATGTGAATGAGCCCCTCGACTCCCGGCTCAAGCTCCACAAACGCGCCAAAGTCCATCAGCCTTGTCACCGTGCCCTTCACCCGCTGCCCCGGCTGATAGGTATGCGCCGCCGCTTCCCATGGCTCCGGCTGCAGCTGCTTGAGCCCCAATGAAATCTTCTTCGTCGCCGGGTCTATCTTCAGGATGCGGACCCTGATCTCCTGCCCCGCGCTCAGCACGTCTTCCGGCTTGTTCACCCGGCCCCACGCCATGTCGCTCACATGCAACAGTCCGTCCACGCCGCCCAGATCCACAAATGCCCCGTAGCTCATCAGGCTGCGCACCGTGCCGGTCAGCGTGTCGCCTTCCTTCATCGCGGCGCGGCGGCCCTCCTGCAATCCACGGGCCTGCTCTTCCAGCACCACGCGCCGGTCCACCACCACGTCTTCATCCATTACGTCCAGCTTGGTAATGCGGCAGGTGATCTCAGTCCCCACCAGCTTCTCCAGCTCCGCGGCGTCGCGCGTGCCGCTGCGGCTGGCAGGCATGAACGCGCGCACCCCCACATCGACGGTAACCCCGCCCTTCACCACGCCCGTCACCGTGCCCACCACTGCCGTCTTCTCGGCAAACGCTGCCTCCAGCGCCGACCAGTCCCGCGGCTGCGCCACCTTGTGTCGCGTCAGCTCGTAGTAGCCCTCTTCATTGCGGCCCTTCACGCTCACCAGGACCGCATCGCCCGCCTTTACGCCCTCGGCGTTATTCTCAAAGGCCGCACGCGGCAACACGCCCTCGGTCTTGTAGCCGATATCCAGAAAGACCTGCTCGGCAGAAAGCGAAACCACCGTGCCTTCCAGCTGCTTTGAGCCCCCCGCGGGCTTGTGCGTGTGGCCGCGCTCGAACTCCTTGAGCAGCGCGCCAAAATCCTCCGCGGGCTCTGTGTTCGGTTCGGTCGTTTCTTCGTGGGTAGGCTGCAATTCTGGATCGGTCTCGTTGGTCATGGCGTGCACCACTTCATTCTCCCATGATTCATTGGGGGCGCATCCTGTCCGTCGCCGCACCCGCCTGTCTCAAGGAAACTCCGCCACCTTCGGCGTCACGCGCGGTTCCATCGAGGTCGGCCCGCCCTCATCGTCGATCACGTTCGATATCCCGCCCAGGCTGCCCAGCGCCACCGTAATCATGTGATGAAAGCGAATTCCCGGCCCGCGCGGCGTTTCAATCGCCCGGCTCAGCACCACATGCGGCTTCAGAAAAACGCTGTAAATCCCCAGCCCCCAGGCCTCATGCCCGGTCACGCCATCGGCCACTTTGTAGGATGCCCAGCCATTGATCCCCGGCGCACTCGTGTAGCTGGCCTGGTCCGGCGGATCGTAAGGAATCTCCGATTGATAAAAATATGTCCGCCCGCCGTTCCCGTTCCACACCACCTGAAACTGCTGATGATGCTCCACAAACAGCCCATAGATCGTCACGTCGTCGCCGTTCACCACCAGCCCGTTGACGCTGGTATTGCGGGTCCAGCCCACCCCGCTCCCATGATCCGCGCGCCATATCCAGGTGTGATCCACAATCGTGTCGCGGCTCTGGATGCGCAGATTCACCTCCGCCCGCCCCACGCCCGCACCGCCCACGCGGAAGAACACGTCGTGCAGGCTGATCGGGTCTTTGGTGTGGCCGGCCTTGCTGCCCTGCGGCCCCACCTCCAGCAGCACGGGAGACGTTACCGGGCCCGCGTCAAACAGCAGCCCCGCAATCTCAATTCCGTTTCCATCCGCCGTCGTCATCGCCGCCGTGCCGCGCGTGGGCCGCAGTGTGGCAAAGCCCAGCCCCAGCACCATCGCATCGGCTCGCGTCACGCGAATCGCTTCCGTCAGCTCGTAGATCCCCGGCGTCAGCAGCAGGTTCATGCCGCGCGCCAGCTGTGCATTCATCGTCGCCGCCGTATCCACATCCGGCCGGGCAATGTAAAACCGGCTCAGCGGAATCGATCGTCCCGGCGTCGAGCCCCCGCGCCATGTAATGCCCGCGCTGTTCCGCCGCAGCGCAGGCACGCGCACGCTCCAGTTACCCTGCGCGTCCACCTGCAGAAACGGCTTCTCCCGCACTGCCGGCGTCTTGTCCACTTTGGTATACGGCGGCGCGGGCCACTCGCCTTCCGGCGGATGTGGCACGCCCACAAACACCATGTTCCAGTTCGCGCCCGTCCAGCTTCCCCACTCGCTGTTGCGCGCAATCCACTGCTGCTGCGGCCCCGCGCCCACATTGCCGTCCACCAGCGTATCGGCCATCCATCCCCCGCTGGCCCAACCGCCGTTCTGGTGCAGCACAAGGTTGCCGCGCACATGCATCCTTCTGAAGGGCACGGCCTGCGACACCGCCCACTGCATCGTCCCGCCCGTCGGCGTCACGGAAAAACCCTCCGCCGCGCGCCAGAAGGTGCACGTCGCATTGTTGTGCGGCAGGCTCGCATCCGCATGGACATTGCCCACAATGTGAACCGCATCCGGCGTCGCCCCCAGCCCCAGCACCTGCGTGTAAAAGCCCACCGGAACATCCACGTGGTACTCGCCCGGCAAAAACAGCAGCGCATACCGCCCGCTGCCGAACTCGCTGTGCTCCTGCTCCGCGTAGACCCTGTCGATCTGGCGCTGCATCGCCGCCGCCGGCATCGATGGACTGAAGACCAGCACATGCGCGCCCAGCTCCGGTCTCTCCGCAGCCGCCGCCCGCGCAACCCCAGCCTGCATCGCCAAAACCACCGTCAGCAGGCAGCAGGCAACGATCGTGCCGCCCAGCCCGCGCCGCCGCAAAAGTCGATTCCCCATGGCACTGATCTCCGGCTTGCATGGTAGCGGGCCTGACCCGCATCCATAAACCCGAATCGACAATCCCGCCTCGTGCGCATCCCCGTCACCGCCTCTTCCGGTACGCTTGAACCATGAATATCTTCGATGAAAAACGCACTGAGCTGGAGCGCCACGAGTTCATGATGGGCGTCGAGCGCGGCCGCCTTGCCGTCGCCCTCGACCTGCTCACTGACTCCCTCATCCTGGTCGGCCAGCATGGCGTCTACTGCGCCTCCAGCCGCAACCCCGCAAAGCCGGCCCTCGACCTGCAGGCCGTCCTCGCCGGCATGGAAGGCGCCAAAACCCTCATCCAGTCCGTCATGGAAGAGCTCCGCCAGCAGCGCGAAGCCGCCTCCGCATCCGGAACGACTCCCGGCCCCGCCCAGGCCTGACCACACCTAACCGCCTGCAATGCTCTTTGGCTTTGAAAGAGCACGATAAAGGCTCGCATTGAAAACACATAAGGTATTGATTGATCAATAGGCAGAATGGGCAGGATAGGCGAGATAGGCACATCTCAAGCACAAATTAGCACAAAAATCCGGCACGGAACTGTTGGATGCAGGGTCCGAAACTTCCCAATTGTCGACGAACCGCTCGCACGCCGCATCATCCGGAGAATCCTGCGTTGCACGGGGATTTGATAGACTCCGGTCAAGGGTGACGCAAGCTCGACGACAGTCGACGCAGATGAAATCATCCTTTTGAAGTGAGAGCCTTTGGATGAGTCCAGCGACGAAGATTTCTCCTGGGTCAACGAAAGGCGCAGCTTCCGCCAACATCAATCGGGAAGAGACTCCTTTCGAGGCGCTGGCTGGCATCTGCTCAGTTCTGGTGGTGGGCCTGTTCGTTCTGACCTTCTTAGCTCAGAACTACCTCATTCCCTCCGGCTCGATGAAGAACACGTTGCTTGTAGGCGATCACCTGGTCGTCGACCGAATAACGCTCGAGCCGCCCGCTTCGTGGATGCCGCTAGTAAGGTATCGCCAACCGAGGCGCGGCGATATCGTGGTCTTCTACAAGCCCGTTTATCAGCCTGGTATTGATGCCACTGACGCCGACGGAACACCACAATACACTCCCCTGGTGAAGAGATTGATTGGCGTTCCGGGCGATCATATTCATCTCCGCAACGGCATCGTGATTGTGAATGGTGTTGCACAGCCGGTGGGATTTGCGCAGCCGACGACGACGGATAACTTCAACGAGTTTCTCGACGATTTCCCCGCAGTACCTCCAGCCGGGGTGCCCGGGGCAACAGAGTCGTGGGCCGTGAACTTCTCAAGCTATATCCAGGATGGCGACCTGGTGGTTCCACCCGGCATGTACTTCATGATGGGCGATAACCGGCACAACAGCCTGGACTCGCGCTACTGGGGCTTCGTGCCACGCGCCAACATAATTGGCCGGCCTCTCTTCAACTATTGGTCGTTCAAGGCCGCAGATGGACAACTTGAACAAACAGGATTCGGTCACACGCTCGCGTGGATCGGCCACGTTCTGGTGCATTTCTTCCCGGACACGCGCTGGAAACGCACTTTCCACGTTGTTCGTTGAACT
>JAJXXG010001280.1 GCA_021781255.1 Acidobacteriota bacterium | reverse complement strand
CCAGCGTAACGGGGCCGGTGACTTCGACATCCTGCTCCAGCGGCGGCGTGGAGTAGACGAGCACATCGTTGCGCGCCTCCACCTGCTTCTGGTCGCGCGGGCCTCCCGGCAGATGCGCGGGGTCGCAGCACAGCGGCCCGCCCACGGTGGGCACGGGATTCGCTGGGTCGTAGACAAAGCTGTCGGCGGCCTCCTTGCTCGCGGCTGAAACGGTGAGGGCGCCGTCGCCGCTTGCGCTGTTGGCCTTGCCGGCGGAGTGCAGAAAATAGCGCGTCTCTTTGGCGCGCTCCAGAGGCCACGCGTCCTCGTAGCGCCACTTGTTCTCGCCCATCACGAAGATCTTGACGGGCTTCTCGGTGGCGAACTCGTTCTGCTTGCCCTGGAAGAGATACTCATACCACGCAAGAGTGACGGCGTTCTCGTCGAATGCCGCATCGGGGCCGAAATCGACATCACCGACCTGGCGGCCAAAGCCGGAGTGGCCGCCGATGGCGATGATCAGACGCTGGCCGTTGCGCGCTGTCTGGTTGCCCGCCTCCGCCTTGAGACCCATGTAATTGCGGATGGAGCCGCCCTGAAACAGGTCGTACCATGCGGCCACGGTGAGCGCAGGCACCTGGATGTTGGCGTAGTTCTCGTCGATGGCCCACTGCTTCCAATAGCTGTCATAGGCGGGGTGCGCAATCCAGTCCTCGAAGTACGGGGCAAGGCTGGCGATGGCAGCGGGCGAGCCGGGGTCAAGGTGAAAGTTGTAGAGCGGATATTGCGTGAGTGGCAGCGCCGTGCTGCCAACAACGGCGTTGGTGTTGTCGCGCACCATGCGGTTCAGCGTGTCCTGCGCGAGGCCGGAGGTCCAGGACTCATCGAACCACTGCGCGAGTGCGCCGCCCTGGTAGGTCCAGTTCTCGTGATAGTTGCTGGCCGTAACCACGGGGCAGATGCCGGCCAGATGCGGCGGATGGCTGATGGCCGCCAGCATCTGCGTGGCGCCCACGTAAGAGCCGCCGAACATGCCGACCTTGCCGCTGGAGTGCGGCAGGGCGGCAGCCCACTCCACGGTGTCATAGCCATCGTTGATTTCATGCTTGAAGGTGTACCACTCGCCGTCCGAGGCATAGCGGCCACGGACATCCTGCACGACGGTCATGAAGCCATGCGCGGCGGCCATGCGGGCAAAGACGGCGGCGTTGTCCTTGTTGTAAGGCGTGCGCTGCAGCAGGACCGGAAAGCTGCCGTCGCCGGCGGGGCGGTAGATGTCCGCGCGGAGGGTGACGCCGTCGCGGGTCCGCATGGCGACGTTGTGCTCGATGAGGATGTCAGGGACGGACTGGGCCAGCGAGGAAACGCAGGGCAGCAATGTGGCAGCAAACGCGAGCAGGCAAAGTGTTTTTTTGAGCATGAAGTCCCTCGGTGGCGAACGCCGAGACCATTCTATAGTCCACCGCGCGGGAGACGTGCTTTGCGTTTGAGCCGGGCGGCTACATGCCGCCCATGCCCAGCAGGATACCGATGCCGTAGGTGACCGCGCCCTCAACGGCACCGACAATCGTCATCTCCATGCCCGAGGACCACCACGAGCGCACCGTAATAAGGCTCTTGGCGGCGCCAACGGCAAAGTGAGCCACCAGCGACACAATAGCCGCAGCGATAATGGCCGGAACGCCGTGCATGAAGAAGAACGGCACCACGGGGATGGCCGCCCCAATGGCCGTGGAGAGCGCGCCGGAGCTGGCCGAGACAATCGGGTTAGAGAGCGCATCCTCGGTTGAGCCCAGGCGCTCGCCCACCAGCACGCGGAGCATCTGCTCGGGGTCGCGGGCAATGTGATCCACCACGCGGTCGGCCTCTTCCTCCGGCAGTCCCTTCACCTGGTAGTAGAGCGAGAGCAGCTCGCGGGCCTCGGGGCCGTTCATCTGGATGGCTTCGCGCTCGCGGGCAATCTCAGCCTCGTAGATTTCGCGCTCGCTCTTGGCGGCAAGATATGCGCCGGAGCCCATGGAAAGCGCGCTGGCAATCATGCCGGAGATGCCGGCCAGCAGCACATATTTGCTGTCGCCCGCCGTCGCGCCAGAGACGCCGGAGACGATGCCGAAGATGGCGCCCAGGCCGTCATTCACGCCGTAGATGGCGTCGCCAATCCAGCTTCCCGCCTGCGCCCTTCCCTGCTCGCGCTTGGCCAGCAACTCGTCCAGCACCGCCTTCGCATCCACGCGCGGAGCGCCCGCCGGAGCCTGGTAATGGCCGCGCAGCAGCGAGCCCAGCTCGCGATGGTGATCCTTCTCGTCCTCCAGAACGTGCTCAAGGATGGCGACAGAGCCTTCATCGCCAAGCTCTTTCAGCTGCGATCCGTAGCGGGCAATGTCGCGGCTTTCCTCAATCTCCAGCCGCCGCAGAGCCATGCGAATGCCACCCGCGCGGTTGGCGAGCGAGTCGGCCTCGCCGCCCGGAGCGCCTTCGTACGCGGGCTTTTCGCCGCCCAGCTCCTGGATGCGGCTCTCCCACAGCACCGCGTGCTCCAGCTCAGCCTGGGCCAGGTGGCGCAAAACCTGCGCGCGCACGGGGTCAGAGTCACGATTCGCCAGAGCCTGGTACGTGTGGTACCCCTCCATCTCCGCCTGCCAGTTGCCTTCCAGGGCCGTCAGAACTTTCTTCAGCCTGGCCGCGTTCAGCACCTCTTTTGCCACTCGTCGCTCCTTGCGCTTTTCTTTCGAGAATAGCGGAAAACGGCACAGTCCCGGTAGGCTGGCAGTCGCCTCGGCACGGAATGGCTTCCCACCGGGGCAGCTTGCCGTATAGTGTTGTTTCAGCCAAAACGGCCAGGGAACTGGCCGCATCCATAAAACCGACGGAAACCAGGCATCCGCTGGCCTGCGCGGCGCCGCAAACAGGGGACGCGCAAAGACGCCCTTACCGGGCGAATTTTTCTGAGGAACCGGAGAAGAACCAAGCATGTCCACTCGATCCACACCGCCGCAGGCCCCAGCCGGCACGCCCAGTTACGTCGGCCCGTTTATCACGGTCGCCGTCCTGTTCTTTATCTTTGGATTCATCACCAACCTGAACATGGCGCTGGTGCCACACCTCAGGTCGATCTTTGACCTGCCGTACGCGTGGGCCATGCTGGCGGAGTCGGCGTTCTTTCTGGCCTACTTTGTCTTCTCTTCGCCAACCTCCAAGCTGATTGAGACAATCGGCTACAAGCGGACGATGGTGGTCTCGCTCTTCATCCAGGTAGTCGGCGCGCTGCTCTTTGTTCCGGCAGCCAGGCTGGTGAGCTTCCCTCTGTTTTTGACGGCGGTATTCGTGGTGGGCGCGGGCGTGACCGCGCTGCAGACAGCGGCCAACCCCTACGTGGCAATCCTCGGGCCGGAGCACAGCGCGCCGGTTCGTCTCACGCTGGCGCAGGCGCTCAACTCACTGGGCGGGACCATTGCACCGCTGGTGGCAGGCGCATACATCCTCACGGACCCGGCGGCAGTGGCGTCCAAGGCGGCCATTGCCAACACGGTGCGCGGCCCCTACATCGCCATTGCGGCAGGACTGTTGGTGCTCGGTGTTGCGGTCATGTTTTTGCATCTGCCGCACGTCGCGCAAACGCAGGCCTTCCGCCCCGGCAAGGAAGGCGATGCCGTACTCAGCCGCAGCATCTGGAGCTACCGGCACACGGTGCTCGGTGCGGTGGGCATCTTCCTCTACGTAGGTGTTGAGGTCGGCCTGGCCTCCATCGCGGTCAACTACTTCAAGACGCAGGGCATTGACAGCGCGAAGACCGCATCCTTCCTGGTCTCGCTCTACTGGGCGGGGGCGCTCGTCGGCCGCCTGCTTGGCTCGTGGATGCTGACCAAAGTCAAATCCGGCAAGCTGCTGGGCGTCTTTGGATTCACGGCGGCGACGCTGCTTGTGGTCTCCATGGCCAGCTCCGGGCAGGTGGCCATCTGGACCATGGTGCTGTGCGGCTTCTTCAACTCCATCATGTTCCCCAACATCTTTGCGCTGGGCATTGCCGGCCTGGGACCAATGACCAGCAAAGGCTCCGGCCTGATTATGACGGCGGTCGTGGGCGGCGCGGTCATTCCCTTCCTCATCGGAGCCGCAGCAGACAAGGTCGGCATCCAGCATGCCTTTGTGATTCCGCTGTTCTGTTACCTCTTCATCGCCTACTACGGGCTGTGGGGCTCCAAACCTAAGCGGACTGTGACGGCTTAGGCTGGGTGTGCTGTCGATTGAAGGCCCTGCGGAGCACTCCGCAGGGCCTTCGCATATCTGCGAATAAATGTCGGCGGCAAAGCGAAACACTGTATCCGCATGGCAGAAATCCTCGTCTAATGGAGAGAATGTCCCCAGACACGAGTCTCTGTCGGCAGCAATGCTGAGCAAAAACTCCGCAAGGACTGTGATTTATTCTTGAAGTAGCGCCTTTCTTCGATTGTTTCCACAAATTGAGTTCCACATGGGCGCACATTTTTTGAGCGGTGATGCAATGTTGAAGGCTTTTCTTTCTTATTCCTTTGCAGTATTTCTCGGTGCGGCCCTTGGAGCGGCGCCCTCATGCCTGCTTGCCGAACCCGTCACAGACCATGCGCTGATCGCGGACGCATCGGCAGCCGCGGTTCCGGATGCGCCCGAGCCTCAGGCCAGCGCGACCACGCCGGCAACTCCGGCGGCAGGAACAGCACAAGTGGCTGTCGCGCCGCAGAAGCCCACCGTGGGCCAGCAGCCCAAGCGCATCCTCGGCGTCATGCCCAACTATCGCGCCGTGAGCATGGGCGTCATTCCGCCGCCGCCCACTGCAAAGCAGGCCTTCGCGCTCGCCACAAGCAACAGCTTTGACTACTCCTCGTTTGTCTTCACCGCACTCACATCCATGATGGCCGAGGGAGAAGATGCCCACCCGCAACTGGGCAAAGGCGTCCCCGGTTTCTGGGCCTATACGTGGCGCGGCTTTCTCGACAAGACCGACGGCAACTACTGGGTGATCTTCGCGCTGCCCACCGTATTCCACGAGGATGAGCGCTATTACACGATGGGAAGGGGCGGCGTGTGGAAGCGCGGAATCTACGCTGCAAGCCGCGTGCTGATTACGCCCAACTATCACGGGCACAACACCTTCAACGCGGCTGAGGTTCTGGGCCGCGGCATCGCGCAGGGCATCTCCATCACCTACTACCCCAGCCAGGATCGCAACCTGGGTGATCTTTCAGAGAAGTACGGCTACGCGATTGGCCGCGATGCCCTGACAGGCGTCTTCCGCGAGTTCTGGCCAGACATCGCAACCCACGTGCTGCATCGTCATCCATAAACGCGCGCCGCGCAGATTCCATTTGCCACTTCCGGAGAAGTCGAGCGATACTGCTTGCTGCCAAGTAAATCGCTTCACTTTCGTCTGGGAGTGTGTGGAACCATGCCTGCAACCATCATTCGCGCCTGTACACGCGGGCTCGCCTGCCTGCTGATAACCGCCTCCTGCGCCGCCGTGGCCGCCACCGCTCCGCGCGATGTCAGCGGCGCCTATGCCACCGGAAAGTATCGCAACCTGTTTGCGGAAGCCGGCCACCCGCAGCACGAGATTCAAGCCAAAATTGACGCGGCCTACCAACAGTTGTTCCACGGCGATCCGCAGACGCAGGCCATTGCCTTCAGCGCGGGCAGCAATGCCAACGGCCCGCTGATGTACGTCACGGACTGGGCCAACCACGACGTGCGCACGGAAGGCATGTCGTACGGCATGATGATCACCGTCCAGCTCAACAAGAAGGCCGAGTTTGACGCCATCTGGAACTGGGCCAGGACCTACATGTACATCGCTGACCCCAAGGCGCCCAGCTACCAGTACTTCGCCTGGTCCTGCAAGACCGATGGAACCCACAACTCAGAGGGTGCCGCGCCGGACGGGGAATCGTACTTTGCCATGGCGCTCCTGTTCGCCTCAAACCGCTGGGGAGACGGCAAGGGAATCTACAACTATCATGCCGAGGCCGAAAAGCTGCTGACCGCCATGGTGCACCGGCCGCTCATCTCCGCGCCCGGCAAGTGGGGACCGCATACCGTCGGCCCCATGATGCACCCGGATCCGCCGATGATCCTGTTTGTGCCCGATGCGATGCCGCAGCCCTTCACAGATCCCTCGTATCATCTGCCCGCCTTCTACGAGTTGTGGTCGCGCTGGGGACCCGTGGCGGACCGCGCCTTCTGGGCTAGCGCCGCACAGGCCAGCCGCGCCTTCTTTGCCAAAACCGCGCATCCCGTTACCGGCCTGGCCCCCAGCTATGCCAACTTTGACGGCACACCGCACATCACGCGGTTCCCGCAGTCGGGCGAGTTCGGCTACGACGCTTGGCGCACCGCCAGCAACTGGTCCGTCGACTGGTCCTGGTGGCACAAGGCTCCGCAGGAGCAGGAGCTGAGCGATCGCATTCAGCACTTCTTTGAGTCGCAGGGCATCGATACCTACGGCCCGGTCTACACGCTGGACGGCAAGGACCTGGGAGCCACGCCGGGGCTCACCCACGAGGATCATCCCATCGGACTGGCCGGCACCAACGCCGTTGCCGGCCTGGCCGCCATCGACCAGGCCCGCGCAAAGAAATTCACGCAGGCGCTGTGGAACGCTCCCATCCCCTCCGGACAGAGCCGCTACTACGACGGCATGCTCTACCTGATGAGCCTGATGCACGTGAGCGGCGAGTTCCGCATCTGGGGACCGCGCTAACCGCGCCCCTCAGGCAATGGGCTCAAGATGCGCCGTAAAGTGGCGCAGGAAGGGCGCTTCGTAGGTCAGGCGCAAACCGCGAACGGCCTTGCGGTTCTTCCAGACTTCGAGGACCACCTCGATCAGGTAGTCCATGTGGCTCTGCGTGTAAACGCGGCGCGGAATGGCCAGGCGCACAAGATCCATGCGAGCTTTCGCGGCAAACATCAGCGTGCCAATCTCCACTGAGCGCACTCCGCCCTCCAGATACAGCTCCGCTGCCAGAGCCGCGCCGGGGAACTGCTCCGCCGGAATATGCGGCACAAACGCGCGCGCATCCAGGTAGATGGCGTGGCCGCCCGGCGGCTGCACAATCGGCACGCCGGCCGCCGCAACGTGATCCCCAACATAGGCCGTGGAGGCGATGCGGTAGCGCAGATAGTCCTCTTCCAGCGCCTCCTGCA
>JAJXXG010001248.1 GCA_021781255.1 Acidobacteriota bacterium | reverse complement strand
CGATGATGGTGAATGGAATGCCGCTGATGGAGAAACTTTGTCCGACAGCGGCATCGGCGGAGCCGAACATCTGCTGGGCGAACGGAATGGTGACGACGGCACACTTGATGTGTGCGCTTTCGTCTTCTGAGTCCATGAATCGCCCCTGGGTCATGATGAGATTGCGAACTTTTTGATATGCCGGGACCACGCCGAGCACCAGGGTGTCCTTGACGACTCCGCCACCGAAGGCAATGCGGTCGTGCATCTCAAGGACCGGCGAAGAGTATTGCACGCTGGGCAACTGTGCCTCAACGGCGCGCTCGTCTTCACGAGTGAGGTAATCGTTGTATTCGACGTTTTCAGTGCCGACGGCGCCGCCCCCTGAATACTCCAGTTCGACCATATTGGTGCCGATCTTCTGGATCAGGCCGAGCGCATACTGCCTGCCGGTGAGGCCGATGGTGACCACTAGAATGACAGAGGCCGAACCGATCACCATGCCGAGCGCAGTGAGGGCAAAGCGGGCTTTGTTGGCGCGAAAGGAATCCAGTGCCAGCCGCACCGTCTCTTCCAGAGCGATGGTGCGGCGTGCGCTTCGCAGAGTTGCGCGAAACTCTTCCATGCGTAGATGTTCAGCAGTCGTCATCGATGATCGGGCTTGTGCGCTGAATCGCTGACATGAGCGATGCGACGCACTATCTCTAGCTTACCTGTTCGATGCGCCAGCCAGCGATCGAGCTTCGCGATTCCGCTTACTGCGGATCGTATTTGTCGAGCCAGAGAAGTTCATCCCGTAGCTTGATGTAGCCGTGCCAGGGATCGTTGCCGAGGCCGTGACCCTCACCCGGAAAGACGAGGAAACTGTGCGGGATGCCGAGGCGCTGAAGGGCGCGTTCGAGCGTGACGCCTTCGAGGTAGCTGACACGCACGTCGTGGTTGCCCTGGACGATGTGGGTGGGCGTGCGGACGCGATCCATGCGGAAGAGCGCGGCCTCGGACTGATACATTGCGGGCTGCTGCCAGGGCGCTCCGCCGAGATACCAGGCGTCGTCGAAGGAGACATCGTCGTTGCCCCAGTTGGCGGCGTGCTCCACGGCTCCGGCGCCGGTGACGGCGGCTTTGAATCGGGTGGTGGCGGTGATGAGCCAGTTGGTCATGTAGCCGCCGTAACTGTAGCCGCCGACGGCGAGTTTGTCAGGGGCGGCGATGCCGTCGCGGACGAGCGCATCGACGCCGGAGAGGATGTCGTCGCCGGGTTTGGAGACGATGTGGGGCGCGATCTGGAGCATGAAATCGTCGCCGTAGCCGGAGGAGCCGCGATAGTTAGGCCGGAAGACGAGCCACCCGTGAGCGGCGGCCAGCGTAGCCCAGTCATACCAGTCGGCACCGAAGCGGTTGCCGTCGGCGTCGGCGGGACCGCCGTGGATGAAGGTAAGCATGCGCAGGTTTCTGGCGTTCTGCTTGCCAGGCGGGAAGATGAGCACGCCCTCAACCGAGACTCCGTCGGGCGCTTTCCAGCGGTAAGTGCGCCAGGTGGGTTGCGCGCGCTGAGCAAAGATCGGGTTGAAGTGAGTGATGGCTGTGGCCTGCTCAGGGTGAGCGGCGTCCGCGGCGACGAAGACCTGGGTGGGGACGTTGATGGCCGAGCGCTCGAAGACCAGCCCGTGGCTATGCAACGGAATCGAGGCCGAGGCAACCGACCCTTCGCCGCTGGGCAGCTCGGCGGCGCGGGTACCGATGACGTGGTACAAATGCTGCTCGGTTCCCTTCAGCCCGATGGCAACGAGCGAGCCGTCAGCAAGCTGGTCGTAGTTTTCCCATGAACCCGGGAAATCCGCACCGAGGCGGGTGACCGAACCGGTGGCAGGATCAAGCTGATACAGTCTCCCTTGTACATCGCGATAGGGACCAGAGAGCGAGCCGCCCGCAGCGTGGACGATGAAGCGGAGCACGCGGGAGTCGGCGGTCCAGTGAAGGTTGTCTTCGAGCGCCTGATTGTGGGTGAGCTGGCGCGACGCTCCACCGGAGACGGGGACGGTGAATATCTCGATCTGGCCAGGGTCTTCCATGCGGTGGCTGATCGAGTTGGTGATGTAGGCGATCAGCGCGCCGTCGGGCGAGGGGGTGATGTCGTTGATCTCCAGAGGACTCGTACTGAGGACGCGGCTGCCCGCCGGATATACGGGTTTGGCGTCGTCGGATTTCTGCGGATGCTCGGGTGGAACGGCTCGGTTGCGCGCGAGGGCAGCGGCGAGCGGCAGAGCAAGCAGCGCGTCGCCACGCTCCTGTTCGCGCCAGCGGATAACGTCCTTCCACTCGGCTTTTTCGGCGTCCTGCTGGTCGGCGCTGATGGGCTGGCGGATGGAGAAAAAGAGGGTCGTGCTGTCGGCGGACCAGGCGAAGCTGTGGGTGTCGGTTTTTTCGTTGTAGAGCGGCTGCGCTTCGCCGCCGGTGGCAGCGATGATCCAGAGGCGCGTGGCGTCGCCGGCCTTGGTGTCGGCAGCAACCGGACGATCAGAGAGGAACGCGATCCATTTGCCGTCGGGACTCCAGCGCGGGTCGGAGTCCGAGGCCGCCTGGGTGAGCGCGCGGAGGCCGGAGTGAGCGGTCCAGAGCCAGAGCTGTTCGCGGAAACGATTGCCGCTCCAGTCGGGCGCTTCGGTGCCGATGACGACGGCCGAGCCGTCCGGGGATGGGCGCGCGGCGGTGATCGCGGTAGTGGTCAGGAACTCGTCGAGCGAGATGGCCGGCTGCGACGAGGCCGGAGCAGCGAGGGCAGCAGCAGACATGGCAACGACGAAAAAAGATGAAAACCATGGAAAAGAACGCACGAAGACTCCTCTGGAGGATAAATGCAGTGTGGGCAGGATAGACGCACAGGCGCGGATTCGTCACGCAAAAAAACGAGCCAGGAGATGTCTCTCCTGACTCGTTTGTCACTGGCCTCGGCGGTGATGAGGTGTTAGAAGTCGTAACGCAGGCCGAACTGCATACGACGGAAGTTGCTGGCCGAGGGCAGGGTTGCGCCGTAGGCACCGAGGGTTGCACTGGCGACGCCGGCCGAGAGCGAGGCGGTGTCGAAGCGGTTGGAGTTGGTGACGTTGAAGACCTCCCAGTCAAACTTGAGCGTGCCATAGCTGGAAAGTGCCCAAACCTTGCTGAGGGTGGTATCGATGTCAAAGTAACCATCTCCACGGAAGTTGTTGCGCATGCCGGCTTCGCCGGGGTAGGGAAGGCGAACCGGGCCGTTGTTGCTCTGGTAATTTGCGCCGATGACTCCCGGGTTCTGGAAGACCTGCTCCTGACCCTGGACATAGTGCTTGTGGGTCTTCACATAGCCAGTCTGTACGGCGTAGCCTTCGAGCTGCCAGTCGGTCGACCAGCCCGGCTCATAGAGCGAGAAGGGCAGGCCGCTGGTCCAGCGGTAGAGGCCGGCGAAGGTCCATCCACCGACGAGGCTGTCTACCATCGTGTTGGCGCCACCCAGGAAGTGCTTCCCGCGACCCACCGGCAGGTCATAGACCATATCGGCGTTCACCAGGTGACGGGTGTCGAAATCCGAAGGCGCCTTGTTCAGCTTCGGGTTCCAGGAGTTCTGGATGGCTGAGCCGCCGGCGCTGTCGTTTGAAAACTCGCTGCCGCGCTCAGTGCCAGAGTTCAGATCCAAAGACTTGGACAGCGTGTAGCTGAGATCGAAGCTGAGACCGTGCGCCGTAGGGTGACGAAGCGAAGCCTGCAGCGCGTTGTAGGAGCTGGTGCCGATGGTGGACCAGGCGTAGAGCGAAGAGAACTGGCTCTGCCAGAACTTGCTCTGGCCATTGGCGCAGTAGCCACCATAGACACAGTAGAAGTCAATGTCGGCCAGCGAGGTCGTTTCACCATAGGTATAGCGATACGGCGCCCACTCGTTATTGTAGATACCTTCCGTAGCTGACTCACCCTGGAAGTCCAGGTTGGCCATCTGTGGGAAGACATCTTCGAAGTACTGGATGGTCGGGACCGAGACGGGGGACGTCGCTGTTCCGTTGCCGTATCCGTAGTAGTTCGAGTAGAAGGCACCCTGATGCTCATCGACCAGCTTGGAGAGCTGCGCTCCGGCTGTAAAGTAATCTCCGCCGCCCTGCGGGTCGTTCCAATCCACCGGCTCAGCGAGATCGAGCTGCTGGAGCAGATGACGACCGAAGCGTCCGACATAAGCTTCCTCAAACAGGAATCCGCCGGGAAGTTCCCGCTGGTAAGACAGGTTGTATGCCTCGGAATACGGCGTCTTGAGACGGTTATCCACGCCAAAGGTGATGAGGAATGCTCCAGTCGGTGGCGCATAGGGGAAAGATGCATTCTGCGCGGCAGACTGGAGTGGAATATTTGGAAGGTTGTGCTCGCCTGTAAAACGAGGAGCCGCCTGATAGCGCGACGAGGAGGTGTAGCTGAGTACGCCCGCCTGGTTGGTGAGACTGGTCTGCAGGCCAAATGAGCCATTGGCGCTGAAGTTCTGAACGAGAGCTTCGCCGTAGTGATCGTAATAGATGCCCGCGCCGGCCCGAATGGACGTCTTCGAGTCAGGCGACCAGGCAACAGAGAAGCGGGGCGCGAAGTTGTTCTTATTTTCAGGCCAGTATCCGGGTTTACCGTTGGCCTTGCCGGCAGGCGCAAATTGGAGGAGCGGCTCGGAGATGACACCCTTTGATGCTGCGGCACCACGTTCCTTGAACCAGTCGTGGGTGTTAATGGTGGGCGCAATCTCCTGCCCATTCGTCTCGTACGGTGTTTGCAGGAGCACATACCGCAGTCCTGCCGTCAGGGTCAGGTTTGGCAGAACCCGCCAGCTATCCATGGCATAGCCTTCATATTCGTTGGCCTTGTAGTGCCGCGGAATATATGCGCCTGTTCCCAGCAGGGTAGCCTGAGTAGGCGAGCTGACCTGGTAGTTATAGGTGTTGGTGAGCGACGGGACGGTGCCCAGAATGGTGGCGTACGCAATCTGGTAGGAGTTCTGGAAGCCAGACGCGACTGGAGCGTAGGTGCTGCCCAGGGTAGACGGACTGGGTGGATTGCCGCCCAGCCAGTAGGGGTTAGTGCTGGCGACGTTGAACGAAGCATTATCGGACGAGGTTATGTCCTGCACCAGACGCCAGTTCACGCCGACTGAGATCGTGTGGTTGCCCTTGGTGATCGTGAGGTTGTCGACAATATTATGCACAGGAACCGCGTTGATCGTATTGCGGGTCTGCGCTTCGGGCTGAGTGAGGAAACGGAAGTCCACGTACTGACCTGATCCCAGACCCGACAAGCCGTAGCTCTCACGAACGTATCCGTAGCGAAGGTCGTTGACGATGTTGGGTGTCGGATTCCAGGTGTGCCCCAGAGCCAGACCCTTGGTGTTGTAGACCTTCTCGGTCGCCGGTGGCTGACCGGGCAGATTGGCATCTCCCGCGTAGGTGTCTTTCTGGTAGTTGCCGCGAGCGAAAAGCTGCTGCTTGCTGGTCATGTTGTAATCCAGCTTGAAGATGCTCGTGTTTTGCGTGGTCGGAATCTTGACTGGGAAGAACAGCGAGCCGCTGTTCAAACCGTCACCGCTGGCCGCACCCGTGGCGATGGGAACATTCTTGTAGTAGGAAAGAACATTCGGGTCGACGCCCGGACCCCAGGGGCAGACGGTCGAGCCGTTGAAGTCGCTGGTGGTGCAACCCGCGTCGAGCGTGGCGATATTGGCCGTGGTGAGCGTGTCGTTGTTGCCCTGCGCATCCTGATACATCACGGTGCCGTTCTGGAAGGCAGCCGTGGGGACGGTGGCTGAAGCGACGTCGTCGATAGCCTGACGCAGGCCTTCGTAGTTACCAAAGAAGAAGAGCTTGTTCTTCTTGATAGGTCCGCCGAGCGCGGCACCGAAGATGTTGCGCAGATACTTGGCCGGTACGTTAGGCTGGCCAGCGGACAACTGAGAGTTCTTCAGGAACCAGTTGTTGCTGACGGTGTTGGTGGGGCGGTAGTACTCGTACGCCGAGCCATGGAAGTGGTTGGTGCCGGACTTGGTGACGAGCGAGACCTGAGCACCAGAGGAGCGGCCCTCGTTGGCACTGCCGTCCGAAGTGGTGACGCGGAACTCTTCCGTCGAATCGAGCGTGGAGCGAAGGACGCCGGTGAAGGCGTAGCCGTTGATCTGGCTGTTGTCATCGAGGCCATCGAGGGTGATGTTGCCCTGGTCGGAACGGCTGCCGGAGACAGCACCCTGACGGCTGTCTGTACTCTCCTGATTGCCGGTGGCGCTGGTGCCGCCGCCCTCGCCGAGGAAGAGTACGCCGGGCTGGAGAGCAAGCAGGGAGATCGGGTCACGCCCATCCGAAGGGATCGACTGGATCATCTCGTTGCCGATGGCGTTGCCTTCGGAGGCGTCGGTGGTATTGAGAGTCTGTGCTGAGCCACTGACGTCGACGGTGACGTTGCTGGCCTGAACGGACAATGCAAAGTTCACGGTGGCCGGCTGATTGACAAGCAATGTGGCCGTCTTGGACTGCGCGGCAAAGCCGCTGGATGTCACCGTGATGAGGTAATTCGCAGGGGGAATCTGAGGAAACTGATAGTAGCCCGAACTATCCGAAGTGGCCGTGTAGGACTTGTTGACCGATTTGTCGAGCAACGTGACCGTTGCTCCGGGAACGAGTGCGCCAGCTTGATCCTTGATGCTGCCGCGGAGTGAGGTGGTGGCAACCTGGCCGAATGCGGAGATACTTGCGATGAGGATGCAAAGAAGCATCGCTCCCAGATGGGATCGTTTCACGTCTCTTCCTCCAGAAAATGTCTGCCGATGCAAAAAAGTGCGAATCGAATGCAGATGAATGAGAGCTGCAATTGAATTTCGATAGACCGTGCTTGTGCCAGTTGGGGAAACCGGAGCCAAGCGGCCTTCCCGCTACGATGAGTGTTCCCATTTTGCAATAAATTTTCCGGAGATTCAATAAAAATTATTCCTGAGCATCCGGAATCGCGATTCTATGCGGAGAGCCGATGCGGCTGGCGCACGCAAATCCTGCAGGAGTCAACCGGCCCAGGCATGTCGGATTCTGTGGCAAGTAGTCTCCATATCCTCAGGCAGAATGCGGGTTTCAGCGACGGTGGTCATGAAATTGGTGTCACCCGTCCAGCGCGGAAGAACGTGCAGGTGCAAGTGTCCGGCGACACCCGC
>JAJXXG010000059.1 GCA_021781255.1 Acidobacteriota bacterium | reverse complement strand
CACCTGTCCCCATGTGCGGATGCGCAACTCATCGTCGGGACCGATTACATAGTCCGATGGAACAGGCGACATGTCCATCGGGGCAAACGTCGATGGGATGTTGCGGAACAAATCGGCGCCGTAGATTGGCAAAACCTGGCCCGTCGTTGCAGCGACAAATCGTTGAAACTCCGTCAGCGGCTCTGGCGGTCTTACCGGCTGCCGCTGCTGAGACTGCCTGCCTTGCCCGAATCGTTCCACGTCGGAATAGTTCAGGCCGGTGCCTGGAATCGATCCCCCAGCCTGCGCCGGCACCTGTCCCGCGCCCATCGGATTGATGAGGGATCCACCCGCTGCTCCCTGCCCGCTGTTCGCACATTCCGGCAGATTGGCTGAGCTCGGATCCGTGCAATCAGGAGCACTTTGACCAACTGCAGTCTGACCCAATCCGCCGTTCAGCGAAGTCTGCAATGAGACCGCGGCGCGAGGCGAGAGCAAAGTGCCCAGCAAACACCAGCAACCGACGAACAACAGATGCTTCTGCCGCAGGAAAGCCAGGCGCCGAACCACGCGCATCGTCAGTTTGTTGCCGGAATCCACACATTTCATATGGCTTGAGTCTACCATGCATAGAATTGCTCTCCATCTAATTGTCAACAGGTTCCCGGCCTCGAAATCCGTCTTGGACGTAGCTCAAAAAGCCACAAATATAGTGCTGAATCCACATCTCTCATGTAACCTCAAACAAGCAAGGGGGAAAGCCCGCCTCCGCTCAAAGAGCATGAGTGCTGGATTGTGTGCAAAAGTCTGATGGAGAGTCCTGAGTTCAGCCAACCCCCGCTGTCCAGATTGCGCGTTGCCATCGTTCACTACTGGTTCGTTGGACGCGCCGGAGGCGAGCGCGTCGTCGAAGCCATCGCCGAGATGTACCCGCAGGCAGACGTTTTTGCCCTCGTTGCGGACCGCGCAACGCTGGCCCCGGTTCTGCAGTCCCGGAAGCTGCAAACCTCCTTCCTTGACCGCATTCCAGGCGCAAAAAAATTCTATCGGCATCTGCTCTTTCTTCAGCCGCTTGCGCTCGAGCAATTCGACCTGAGTGGGTATGACCTCGTCATTAGTTCTGAGTCGGGCCCAGCCAAGGGCGTAATTACTTCGCCGAAGACTTGCCATATCTGCTACTGTCACTCGCCCATGCGATACATCTGGGATATGTACTCCGTCTACAGGCAGAGCATGAACTCTATTGTCGGTGCTTTCTTCGGGATATCAGCCCATTACATGCGCCTATGGGATTACGCCTCGGCTGGCCGCGTAGACTATTTCCTGGCAAACTCGCACTTCATTGCCTCCCGTATCCGAAAGATCTATGGCCGCGAAAGCATCGTCGTCCATCCCCCCGTCGACACGTTCGCAGGTCATACGCGCGCGCCAGCGGAAGACTACTATCTGATAGCCGGACGCCTCGTCGATTACAAACGCGTAGACTTGGCGATTGCCGCCTGCAATCAATTGGGTAGAAAGCTTCGGATTATCGGGGAGGGCCCGCAGACTCCCTCGCTCCGCAAAATTGCCGGGCCAACCGTTCAGTTTCTCGGCAGGCTCAGCGATGACGAATTGCACGCCCAGATGGCTGCCTGCCGCGCCCTCCTCTTTCCGGGTGAAGAAGACTTCGGCATCGTCCCCGTCGAGGCGCAGAGCTTCGGCCGTCCCGTCATCGCCTACGGCTCCGGTGGCGCACTCGAAACTGTCCGCGGTGATCTTCCGGGTGCCGCACCCGTGCTGAATCCGACCGGCATCTTCTTTCATCGTCAGGACCCTGCCAGCATGGCAGACGCAATCCTCGAGTTTGAGCGAAGAGAACAGGAATTCAGTCCCGAAGCAATCCGGAATCACGCACAGCAATTCGATGTGTCCCGTTTCAAGAGTCGGATGCAGGACGTCATCGTGAAGGCCCTTCACGATTTCAAATGCCGCGGTACTGCAGCATCCGAATTCTTGGTATCGGAGCGCCAACCTGTACCACCGTCACATCCCGGTCCAGAAGCGATCCGGCCGGAAGGACAGAGGTGAAATGAGAATCGGTGTCATCCAGCGCGAAGACGTGCGGAACGTGCGCTCATTGTCAGGCATCCCGTACTTCGCAACCCGGGCCCTCGAGCAGCACGTGGGGGAAGTGGTCAGCATCGGGCCCGATCGCAGCCTGCTCACCCGCGCGATCGAGAAGGCAGGCCAAGCCTTGAATTGCATCTCATTCGCACTCTTCAAGCGCCGCATCTCCGCCGATCACAACCGATTCTCCGCCGGGCGGCTTGCCCGTGTCTTTTAGCGGCAGGTGCAACAGTCCGGTTGCGATATGATCTTTGCTCCCAATGCATCGGTTGAAATTGTCCTGCTCCCCGCGCAGGTTCCGATCATCTATTACACCGACCTCAGTTGGGCCGATATCGTCGACTACTACCCCTACTGCACAGACCTCTTCGATTTTGCGCGGGAAGAAGGGGAACGCTTGGAAGCGAGTGCCATGAACAAGGCTGCTGCCCTTATCTTTCCTTCGCCATGGGCGGTGACTACAGCGAGGCAACTGTGGTTGGCTCTCAACAGGTGCGCTCCTGGGGAGGCTGCGTCGGGATCCTGCCCACTGTAGACGGTTTCAGCACGACGAAACTCATTGCCAGGGCGACCGAACCAGCGAAATCAAGTGTATAGGGAGTGGATACCCGATTAAGTGCGACGGAATGAATCGGCATGGACTCAGAGACCCAAATCCCTCCAGACAATCACCTTTGCAGTTTTCCAAAGATCGGGTCCACTTAGGAGTTAGCCAACGAGATAGAAAGCTAAGATTAACGGCCAGCTTCGTGGCCGACAATAGTTCATTTTTGGTTCACCGAACACGCTGCCTCCGTTAGCATGTCTGTCAGGCGCCTGCGAACCAATTGCTGAACGACGCTCGCCATGCAATTGGGCTCTCTCTATCTTGGCCGTTCCGTAGCTGACCAAACAACGCAAACGGTCCCGATCAATAGCCCTGATGCAACTTCGCCCCGAAAAAGCTGGGGAAGGAATCCCGGATCGCGGCTTCCGACTTGTGAACCGTATCACTGAAACTTGGGTCGCATCCGACCTATAATCAATGCATTCCCATCCAGAGAGACGCAGAGGGCAACTTCCAGCGAGACATCCCAAACTAGGGGCGTGGTCTTGCACGGAAATGGAATAAGATGATGTGTTACGCACTTTTAGCTGAGTCTAGGAATCGACGCTACCTTATGAGACACCTGCTCTTTGCGACAGCCTTACTGATAAGTGCAACTACTACAACTATTCGGGCCCAGGTCATATTGCCAACGGGAACCGGTGATATCGGAGCGCAGGTCAATGCCGCTGTGGCTGCGCTTCCACAAAGCGGTGGAAAGATTCAATTGCGCACCCAACCGAACGGAGGGTGCTATCCCTATTCGACGCCCATCGTGATTACCAAGGCAGTCATTTTTGAAGGTGAAGGACCTTCAACCTGCCTAAACTTCCAAGGATCTGGTTCTGCAATTTCCTTTTACAACAACCGGACCGGATTGAGCCAATCGGGTACTTACCCCGCTGGTTTCGGAATGCGCGATCTCACTCTTGCAGGTTTGGGGCCTGATTCCGGCCAGGCCGGAATCGCACTCGGCAATCAGGATTCTTCTGTGGGGTTCGAGGGGAACGGCCTGACTATCTCCAACTTCGGCGTCGGTCTGCTCTTCGGCCGGGGTGTATGGAATTTTCGCCTGGACAATTCGATCTTCAACTTGAACGCACAGTCGATTGTTTGGCCGTCCAATCTTCTGTTCGGAGGCGAGAACATAGAGTTCGGATCTGATGCATTCGTAGGCGACCCAGCCCACTTTGCCAACAATATCGATATAGATGCGGACTTTGGAGGAGGATCCAGTAACCTATCTGCGCTCAGCTTTGTTTCATGCAATTTCGATGATGCGCAAGTGGTAATTGATAACGGTTCAGGGGGAGTGCGGTTCTACTCACCGCATTTTGAGAATCCGAGTCGTACCTCGGGCGACGAGCCATTTTTGCGCATCAGAGCCTATACTGCCGCCACAGACGTGGTTCTCGACGGACCCGATTTCTATAACGACCAGGACAATCCGTATCCACCTTCGTTCATTGAGATCGACGGCGGTCCTACCGTGAAGATCACCCAGATGCGGTCTCTCAATCTCGATGGGACCACGAACGTGCCTACGAATGTGTTGATCAATGGATCGGCTCTTTTGACACTTGTCGGGAATGCGCCCCTTCGTGCGACGAAGCAGCAATACGTCATCGCTTCCGGAAGTCCCCAAATTTGGACCATGGGCGGATGGGACCGTACGAACCAGATCATTTCGCAAGCTCCGATGACCTACTCAGAAGCCATTCCTTACAACAATGCCATCTCTCCTGTTGTCCAGTTGGGTGCCAGCAACAATGGGTACACGCCCTCAATCGGATTTGACCGTCCCACCGGCGTTGCGAACACGTACTATCCTATGCAAATTCAAGAGGGCGGACCGGACGAATTGGACTTCTGTTCAGGAACAGCAGGTCCGGTCGGCAACGGGCCGTTCACTTGTCCTGCCTCGGTGGTGAACGGTGTCTTCAAGAATACCGTTCCAGAAGGGACGCCCCCTCTGTCCGTTGTCAGCCACACGCCGCCAGTGAATCTGAATGCCTGGCCGGCAACGTTTGACTCCTCGGGCGTGCAAATTCAGAATCCGCACATCACCGCCGGAAAGGTTATCCTTCCTGCAATCGGATTCGCTATTGTTTCCTTCGAAGGAAACGCGCAGTTTTCATCGACTCCCATTTGCAATTTGACCTATCAGGCGAGTTTTCGAGTTGTGGGCAGCCTCACTTCCAACCCCAGCCCGACTTCGATCTCCATTTTTGGCCGGCCATACATAGGTGTCTATTACATGTGTTTAGGGAACTAAAACAGTCGCTGCTCTGCCATTGTCGGCGAGGAAGCATTCCTGGACCTGCTCGATGGATGGAGCTACGCAAGGAATTGATGTCCAACCCCTGATCCTTTCACTCGAGCAGTTTTCAGATCATGAGTCAGCAGCCGCCAAATCCTGTATACAATCCAAATAGACGTCTCGAAATTTGATTGAAGCGACCGAGAATTCGGAACGGCCGGCCTTCCGTTCTTTGTGAGGATTCAATGGCTCGGTCTCATTTCGGTACCAAACGGTCGCTGAGAAGCATTTACGAGGTGACAACGTTGTTGACGATGCAATCTCTCAGAATGGTCGAGACAATTTGGCTCTCGATTGAGAACATGCAGTTTCATCGCTTTCTTTAGGAGAAGGTGGGGCGCACGTGAAGGCTGTCATACTTGCAGGCGGACTGGGCAGTAGGTTGAGTGAAGAAACTGTACTCAAACCCAAACCCATGGTGGAAATAGGTGGGCGACCGATCCTCTGGCATATCATGAAGATTTATTCTGCGCACGGGATAAACGATTTCATCATCTGTCTTGGATACAAAGGCCATATTATCAAGGAGTTTTTCGTCGACTACTTTCTCTACTCGTCTGACGTGACAGTGGATTTGGCAAGCAACCACGTGGAGTATCATCACAACGCGTGTGAACCTTGGCGTGTCACATTGGTGGACACGGGTGCAGGCACGATGACTGGTGGTCGTTTAAAGCGCGTGCTCCCTTATGTGGCAGGCGAAGAGGCGTTCTGTTTTACCTATGGGGACGGGGTAGCGAATGTGAATATCTCGGAATTGGTCGAGTTTCACGACCAGAACAAGACGCTGGTCACGCTGACTACGACCCAGCCGACAGGAAAATTCGGGGCGTTGGAGGTGGATGGCGACTCGCGCGTGCGCACCTTCATTGAAAAGCCCCGCGGCGATGGCCAGTGGGTCAATGGGGGCTTTTTTGTTCTCTCGCCCAAGGTGGGCGATTACATCAGGGGCGATGCAACAAGTTGGGAACGCGAGCCGATGGAGCAGCTCGTTAGTGAAGGTGAGGTGTCGGCCTACCGGCACGCAGGCTTTTGGCAGCCCATGGATACAATTCACGACAAGCAGGTGCTGGAAGATCTCTGGGCCTCTGGAAGGGCTCCTTGGAAGGTGTGGCAATGAGCTTCTGGCATGGCCGCCGGGTATTCATTACCGGTCATACTGGATTCAAGGGGAGCTGGCTCACGTTGTGGCTGCGCGACCTCGGTGCCGAGATTTGCGGTTTTGCACTCCCACCTGAAACCGAGCCGAATTTGTTTCGTCTTGCCAATGTGCCGCTCGGGATTCGATCAGAAATCGCCGATATCCATGACCTTCAGCGGCTTCAATCCATCCTCTGGGATTTCCAGCCAGAGGTTGTTTTTCACCTAGCTGCGCAGTCTTTGGTGCGTACGTCTTACGAAGATCCTGTTGGCACGTATGCAGTCAATGTCATGGGCACAGTGAATTTGCTGGAAGCGGTGCGGCACTGTGCTACAGTTCGCGCTGTAGTACTGGTCACCACAGACAAGTGCTATGAGAACAAGGAATGGGTCTGGCCATACAGAGAAACAGACCGTCTCGGGGGCCATGACCCCTACAGCAACAGTAAGGCTTGCGCGGAGTTGGTCGTCTCGGCATATCGTGATTCCTTCTTCCCGCCTTCAAAGTATGCGCACCATGGGGTCGCCGTCGCCTCTGTGCGTGCTGGCAATGTGATCGGCGGAGGTGACTGGGCAAGGGACAGAATCATTCCGGATGCGATTCGCGCTTTTGCGGCGAAAAAGGCGCTGCAAATTCGTAATCCGAGCGCCATTCGCCCCTGGCAGCACGTACTTGAACCCCTGCGCGGCTATATTCAGCTTGCGGAGCGCCTGGTTAGGAATGGCATCCAGTACGGCGGCGCCTGGAACTTCGGACCAGAGGGGTCGGACGCGAAACCGGTTGAATGGATCATTCGGGAACTGGCCTCCGTCTGGGGTGGCAATCCGGCTTGGGAGATTGATCAGCAGACCCATCCTCATGAGGCGCAGACACTCAAGCTAGACTGGTCGAAGGCTTTCAGTAATTTGCAGTGGAAGCCGATTTTGCCCCTGAAGCAGGCTTTACAACTGACTGCCGATTGGTATCACCGATGGAATTCTGGTGAAGATGTGCGGGCACTTACCATAGGACAAATCGGCCATTATCGGCAGATTG
>JAJXXG010000145.1 GCA_021781255.1 Acidobacteriota bacterium | reverse complement strand
CCGATCTTTCGTTGGCCGCGGCAGCACTGTAGGAAACCTTGGCCTGATTGAGGATGCGCTGCTGTTCCGTCTTTACCTGAGCCTTGATCTCTTCAAGTTGCGCTTTCTCCTGCCGTACATCGGGGTAGTTGGGTCCGAACTGGGCGAGAAGCCGCGCATAGTTGCTGGCGGCCTGCGCCTGAGCGTTACGCAGGTTTTGAAGAAGGCTCTGAGGACTATCTGAAGGTCCCTGGGTTAGAAGATTGACCTCCCCTTCCATCAGGTTGGGGTCAGATTCTTCTAAGTTTCGAAGCTTGGCTTCCGCCACAATGCGCTCGATGGTCGCTTCGCTCGCCGACTTCGTCATCGCATTGAGCGATTCCGCTTGCAGGTAGTCGGTGGTCTGTTCATTCAGTCCGATTACGCCCAGCTTTTTCTGGAGTGCGATGATCTCCGATTGATCGTGCTCGATCTGCTGCTTGAGATCGTCTAATTGGCCGAGAAGCCAGCCGGAGGCACGCTTGGTAGAGCCATACCGCATCTGAAACAGATAGCCGATGTAATCGTGGACCAGAGTATTGACGATCTTCGCAGAAAGGGCAGGGGAGATGGTCGTGCAGGAGATGTTGATCAGCTCGTCTTTAGGGTTGTGGCCAACTGCGATCTCTTTCTTCATCTGCCGGACCAGCTTTTCGCGGGTCTTCGGATCCTCGATGGATTGAGGCTTGATCTTCGACTTGCCCCAGAACGCCGGATCGTTGACAAGGTTCAGCTCCTTGGCGACTTGGAGGTAAAGGGTTCGGCTCTGCAAGATCGCCGTCTCCGAAGCGATCTTGTCCGTGGAATCCCCTGATAGCAGACTCGATGGAGAGGTACGGTACATGTCAGCGGTTCCCGGCTGCACGCGAATGGTCCCGTCCGCAGTATAGTTTCGCGGGCGCAGCATCTGTATCGGCGCAAGGGCTGCACCTGCCAGGACGACAAGCAAAATCGTCCGGCGGCGCCGAACGAAAATATCGAATAAATCGTGAACGGAATGCGCGGTGGAGTCGACGACCTCCATTTGGTCTTGCTGATCGGTAATTGCCACTGTGCCTCTGCGATTCGGAGAATTATTGGTTCGTCAAACGGGGCATCCCGCAAACGAGGACCCTCTGTGCCAACATGAGTGAGACAGGTGCCCCTCAATAATTACTGGGAGTGGAGAAGGAAAGCTCATCTTGGTAATCCCCCTAACCATCACCAGCAGGGTTCTTCTTCTGGTCGGGCAGACGGTCGTAGCCCTGCGCTGGCCGCATTGACTGCGAAAACGGCCCGCGCCGGCCAGCATGGGCTTCTGCCCTGACTTCGATGGTGGATCCCAGCATTCATACCTCGCGGTATACGAAGCCGGCAAAATGTTCCACTTTGTTGAGGAGTCCCTGAACTTGAGGTCGAATCGCTGGCCTCCGCCTTTCGATTTCTTGCCTCTCAACAAAAGGTTATCAGATATGGCGAGAGCAGCTATTCTCTTTTCTGGCCGGCGAAGCGGGCGCGGACTCCGGTGGAGATCGACCCGCGAAGGAATAACTGGCTGCGGCCCATCCTAACCAATGAGGACCGGGGACCGTCTCGAAGCCTATTCCAGGTTTCTGTTAGCTACATTGGGTGCATAGATCGCCCATGCCTTGAAAAACTCACTGAACAAAACGCGGCGAAGCCGCCCCATATCCGTATCTACGGACATTGCTACCCACAAATTGTGCGGAAGAGCAGTAAACTCCAAATTGTTCAGGCTAATGTCTTGCATTGCCGTATGACTATCTCGCCCCTCAACGAGTGCCAAATTCGCCCGGGAACCACACTTCAGGGCCTTTCCAGAATTGCCAGCATGTTGCGGCTCAAGGGCGCGAGCAACCCTTCACCTGTTTCGGCCGTGGAAAGGACGCGCAGCGGGAGGATGCCGATCGACCATATGATCCTGCGAATGAGGCTGAACAGCCCATGGACCGAGGGCGTGTCTTCGAGCGTTCTTGCGAGGCGCATACCGCATGCCCCGGCGAGTTGATTCAGGCTCCGCCGCGTGAATGCCAGTTCATGGGTTAGATCGCCGAACAGAATCGATCCGAAAAACAGGCCTTCGCCGTTAGGCACATGCACTACCAACCGCCCTCCCGGCTTCAATACCCGGCGGATTTCCTTGCCAATAGCGAACAACTCGGCGCGTGAGAGGTGCTCGAGCACATCGAAGGCGATCACTACATCGTAGGTCCCGTCTGCGGTGCCGCCCAGAAATTCCTGGGCACCCTCACAGCGCACCTGCTCGAAGCCTAGGTGCCGGGCCAACGCCACCTGCTCGGCGGAAATGTCCACTCCGTGCAGATTGGTGTAGCCGCCAGAGCGCAGAGCGCTTAACAGGCCTCCGAACCCGCATCCCAAATCCAGGATCGCTGCCGATTGATTCGCGGGCATACACTCCGCGATCATGCGCCTGAGGTAAGGGCGGCTCTGCGCCACATTTACTTTCACCGATTCCGCGCTAATCTGCAAATGTTCACTGGAATAATTCTCGAATAGGCGGCTTTTAAATTCCGCGGTTCCATCTGCACCATCCGTCTCTTCGGTTTGCATAGTGCTGCTCTCCACTTCTTCGAATTGACTCGGCATATTCCCTACAGGGTGGCTGGGACTGACCCCAGCGTGTCGCCATTGTACACCGCGTGTTAGCGCAGAATCTCGACCATGAGATGGTCCTACGAATACCCGGTGATACAGCGCTTGAAACTTCCGCGGGCGGTCTTTTCCCGTTCTGCGGGATGGGACAGATAGTAATCGATCTTTTCCGCCAGTTCCTCGGGCGATTCGAAGCACGCTACGTCTTCTTCTTCGCGATAAAAGCTGAGAACCTCCTGGTTTCGCTCGGGCAGCATAAAGCCACCACACGCCGGAAGCTCAATGCTTCGGGTGGTGGTCAAGTCACCGGAGGATGCGCCACATCGCGGATCGGGAATGCCTCAGAACCCTGCCCGGCATTTCAACGCACATCGGGTGGATAGTCCTCCCCACGCCTTGAAAAACTCATCCAACAAGCTGCCGCGAACCAGCCTCCGTTCTGCTTTCACGGCTCGGCTTACCCACAAATTGCGCGGAAGAACCCAAATTGCAATGGTGTAAGTGCTGCGCGAAGTAGTCACGTGGATGTTTGCATAGTTCCTCCCACTCTCGTCCAAATTAGCGTTTGAGCGGCGGCGGTAGAGCCCTGCTACGGTTTGTGTTGAGAGACATAAACCCAGAGGAGGGTCACCGTCGCCGTGATTCGAGTATCCAGCATTTTCAGTCAGATGTTGCAGTTGTTTTCGCGTACCGAGTTTCAGGCTGCGGTGCGCGAGCACAAGGCTGAACGCCACGCCCGCGGCTTCACCTGCTGGGGCCAGTTCGTGGCCATGCTCTTCTGCCAGTTGGCAGGCGCCCAGTCGCTGCGCGAGATTTGCGGCGGGCTGGCCGCCAGTGAAGGCAAACTGCGCCATCTGGGACTGCCCGACGCGCCCCGACGTTCCACCCTGGCCTACGCCAACGAACATCGGCCTTGGCAGCTTTACCAGAGCGTGTTCTACCAACTGCTGGCCCGCTGCCGCTCGGTGGCGGGATCGCATGGGTTCCGCTTCAAAAACAAGCTGCTCTCGCTCGACGCTACCCTGGTCGAACTTTGCGCCACCATCTTCGACTGGGCCCAGTACCGGCGCACCAAAGGAGCTGTCAAGCTGCATCTGCTGCTCGATCATGAGGGACTGCTGCCCAGCTATGCCGTCGTCACCGAAGGCCGCGTACACGAAAGCCGTATTGCTCGCACGCTGCGCTTTGAGCCCGGAACCATCGTGGTCTTCGACCGCGGCTACAACGATTACGCCTGGTTCGACTCCCTCGACCAGGACGGCGTCTTCTTCGTCACCCGCATGAAGGAGAACACTGACTACGGCGTCCTGGAGCGGAGGCCTGTTCCCGAGCGCGGCGGCGTCAAACGCGATGAAATCATCTTCCTTTACAAGGTGGCGCGCACCGGCCAGCGCGACCTGTTCCTGCGCCGCATCGAGTTCTGGGATGAGGAGCACCAGCGCACCCTGGTCTTTCTCACCAACCATCGCCATTTCGCCGCATCCACCATCGCCCGCATCTACAATAGCCGCTGGCAGATAGAACTTTTCTTCAAGGCCCTGAAACAGAACCTGCGCATCAAGACCTTCGTCGGTACCAGCCCCAACGCCTTGCAGACGCAGATCTGGACCGCGCTGATCGCCCTGCTCCTGCTCAAGTATCTGCAACTGCGCTCCCGCTTCGGCTGGAGCCTGTCCAATCTGGCTGCTCTGTTGCGCCAGCAGCTATTCGTCTATCGCGACCTCTGGCTCTGGATCGACGAACCCTTCCAGCCTCCGCCCATGCTCACCGGCGCCGCACAGCAGATGCTGCTCTTTGCGTCAATCAACTTGGACAGCAACAATGCCAACCTCAACCCGCAAACGATCGCCACGGCATGAAAACACCGCAGATTTCGCTATCCCACAAGCCCGGTTCCGGCTAATTTGGACAGCAGTGACTCGGCATATATCCGTACCGCCTACGGTTTCCCGCGGCTGCGCGTACCCTCGACCTTGCGGAGGCTGTCCCCCCGGTAAGAGGGAGATGAAGAGTTGTCCTGGGTTCCTGGCCAACCGCTGTGAAAGCATGCCCCGGGCTTGAGACACCGCCGATCCCGGCACGACCTCGCCAATAACGGCCATTGCCGAATGCTGCCTTTCGCACCTCGAACGGCGTCGGCATCGGGAGTTGCGATTTCGGTGCTGATTCCTCACGGCCTGCTTTCTCACTGTGTACGCTTCTACCCGCCGGTCTCCCGACGAACAGCAACACTCGCTACCGACCTGCCAGCTACGCTTTGATCAGGTGGGAATTGCACCGACTCGGTTGAAACAAGAGGTCTCACAGACTCGCCATCTGATCCCCCTCCTCCAGACTTTTCCCAGCGCTATCGAGCCCTGTACAGCGTTAATATCCTTACGGCCTACAGAATTGCCAAGTCGCCTCTGCGACCCTCTACACCGAAGGCTCCGACGGCTTCGTTACCTTCACCGCCGCTTTGATTGCTGCCGGGTGGAGCGAACGAGTTCCCGTGCGGGACTTGTACCCGCTGTGGACCAGCGCCCTTTCACGATGCACAACATAGTAGGAATAGAAGGGCGTCTTCTTTTCAAGCCCGGCGATACGAATGGCTTCGAGAAGACGAAGCGGTCCAAGCGCATCTGCATTTGTCGTATACTCGGGTTCTTCGAATGAGACCTTCACATTGCTCTGAGCTGCAAGGTTGTAATCTCATCGGGCTGCACTTGCTGCACAAGGCTGTTCAGAATACTGGAATCAGTCAGAAGAAGGCGCGGTAGGTGGCAAGGAGATGCTCATGCCTAACCAAGAGTCGTCGGAACTGACCGAACCATGCATTGGTCCGCTCGATGATCCAGCGGCGCTTGTAGCGGCGCAGTTTCCGTCCATCCTCGTAACGCCTCTGTTTGTTGTTCTTTCGATAGGGTGCGATCAGCTCGGTGCCTCGCTTCTTCAATCGCTCGCGCAGTGGGTCCGAGTCGTAGGCACGGTCGGCAATCACCCGTTTCGGCTTTTGCCGCGGGCGGCCTTTGGCCCTGGGGACACGGACTTCTTTGAGCGTGGCTTCCGCAAGCGTAGCTTCTCCCGGAGAGGCACTTTCAAGCCGAACTCCCAACGGAAGACCTTGACCGTCGACCAGTACCATCCACTTCGTTCCCTTGCCGCGCTTGGTTTTGCCGACTGCAGAGCCCCCTTTTTGGCCGGCGCGAAACTGCCGTCCAGGAAGGCCTCGTCCCATCGCAGCAACCCTTCTCCATCCAGAGCGCCGAGCAACGTCCGCCAGACGTTGAGCCAAACATCTTGCTCTTCCCATTGCTTCAAACGCCGCCAGCAGGTCGCCGGTGAAGGATACTTGTCGGGCAGAAACCGCCAGGCAGCCCCGGTCCAAAGAACCCAGAGAATGCCCTCCAGGCAGTCGCGGTTCGATGCCCAGGGACGGCCGCGATTATCCCGGCGACGCTTGGGCTCTGGCAACAGCGGCTCAATCAGCGACCACTGCGCATCCGTCAACAGCTCGAATCGATGCTTGCTCACCCTTCCAGTGAGCCAAACTCAGATCCACATCAAAAAGTACCTGCCTTGAGGCCGAACCTGTTTATGAAACAGTCTCTAGCAGTTCCTGAAATAGTCCACGCTGAGCTTCAGACCGGTCTCCAGATCAATCTTCGGCTCCCAGCCGAGCAGCCTCCTGGCCTTCGAAATATCCGGCTGCCTCTGCACGGGATCGTCCTGCGGCAGAGGCCGATATGCAATCCTGCTCGAAGACTGGGTGATGCGCAGCACCGCCTTGGCACACTCCAGAATCGTCCATTCAACAGGGTTGCCGATGTTGACGGGAAGATGTTCTTCCGAATGTGACAATCTCAGAATGCCTTCGATCTCATCCTGAACATAGCAAAAACTCCGCGTCTGCTCACCTTCTCCGTAAACGGTCAGGTCTTCACCTTTCAGAGCCTGCGTCATGAAATTGGAAATGACCCGTCCATCGTTCTTCTGCAAGCGCGGTCCGTAAGTGTTGAAGATGCGCACCAGCCTGGTGTTCACCCCGTAGTAGCGGTGATAGGCCATCACGAGAGCCTCGGAAAATCGCTTCGATTCGTCATACACCGACCTTGGACCAATCGGGTTGACGTGTCCCCAGTACTCTTCGCTCTGCGGATGCTGAAGCGGATCGCCGTAGCACTCTGAAGTAGAAGCATGAAGGAATCCTGCCTTGCACCTGCGGGCAATTTCCAGCATGTTCCGCGTGCCTGCGGAACCCACCATCAGCGTCTCAACGCCAAGCCGCGTATAGTCCACCGGGCTGGCAGGCGAGGCAAAGTTGAACACATAATCAACGAGGCCAGGGTCGAAGGAGGTACAAATATCCTGATTCTGAAATACAAATCTTGGCTCGTGCTTCAGTTGCGTCAGATTGTTGAGCGAGCCGGTGCAGAAATTGTCCACTCCCACGACGCTGTGCCCCTCGGAAATCAGGGCATCCGCTAAATGTGACCCCAGGAAGCCGGCAACCCCGGCAATCAAAATCCGCATGAAACAAGGTCCTTTCCTGACAACTCGAAC
>JAJXXG010000047.1 GCA_021781255.1 Acidobacteriota bacterium | reverse complement strand
GACGGCCTGCGCTGGCTGCGCTTCCTCTACGCCTACCCCAACCGCATCACCGGCCGCCTGCTTGAGACGATCGCGAAGCACGACAACATCTGCAAATATCTCGACGTGCCGCTCCAGCACGCCTCGCCCGCAGTGCTCAAATCCATGAAGCGCGGAGCGGGCGCCGACATTTTCCTCAAGACGCTGGACAAAGTCCGCGCGGCCGTCACGGGCATCGCCTTGCGCACCAGCTTCATTGTCGGCTTCCCCGGCGAGTCGCTCCGCGACTTTGAGCTTCTGGAGCAGTTCATTGCCGACGCAAGGTTCGATTGGCTCGGCGTCTTCAGCTACTCCGATGAAGAAGGCTCCGGCGCATTCTCGCTGGAAGGTAAAGTACCCAAGCGCACCATCGAGGCCCGCAAGCGCCGCCTCATGAAGCTGCAGCAAGGCATCAGCAAACGCGCCAAGCAGCAGTGGGTGGGCCGCAACATTGACCTGCTCGTCGAAGGCGAAAGCGAAGAAACGCCGATGCTCTGGGAAGGCCGCACCCAGTTCCACGCGCCGGAAATCGACGGCAAGGTCTACATCAACGACTTTGGCCAATCGGATTCGCTCCAGCCCGGCCGCTTCTATCGCGCTGAGATTACCGAGGCGCACGAGTACGACGTGGTAGCCCGCATCGTCTCCGGCCCGCTCTAGTCATCCTGTTCAATTTTTGTACGGGCTGAAGAAGCTGCGGAAAAACGCGCGAGAAGTAGTCCAAACGAGAGGACGCAGAGTTGCAGGGCCTGAAGGCCATGCTGATTTGAAGCCACTTGCGGCACGAGTAAACTGGTGCCCTGACACAAGAGCTTTCCAGTGGCGAGTTTTTTTCGCAGCATGTGAAGCCCTAACCCTTCAAACAGACCCACTACCAGCCATTGCCGGGATTAGGCATTCAGGGTTGTTCTCTGATAAACTGGGAATTCTGAGTCCAAGAGCAGGAAGTCACTATGTCCATTCATCCAGTCATGCAGCGCCTGGCCGACAAGCTGAAGCGCACCGATCTGCCCGAGTTCGTTCCCGGCGACCAGGTTCGCGTCCAGGTCAAGATCAAAGAAGGCGACAAGGAACGTCTGCAGGCCTTTGAAGGCCTGGTTATCGCCATCAACCGTGGCCCGCAGGGCACCTTCACCGTACGCAAGATGAGCTTTGGTCAGGGCGTTGAGCGCATCTTCCCCTTCAACTCGAAGGTGGTAGACAAGATTGAGAAGATCCGCAGCTACAAGGTGCGTCGTGCCAAGCTGTTCTACATTCGCGGGCTGCGCGGCAAGGCCGCGCGTCTGAAGGAAGTGGATCGCGTGACCACCAAGGCGTAATCCAAGCGGCTATCGTATTTCAAAACAACCCCGGCCATGCGCCGGGGTTGTTTTTTGGGGCGCAGCGCTGACGAAGTCCGCATTTCGATTTCATCGCGCACCGAGTTGCGTTTATATACTTGCATTCATGGGCAACACGCCGGTTTGCGGATGGAAGCTGGAAGAAGGCGCGCGCGCGCGCGGCGCATTGCGCATTGCCGGGCTGGACGAAGTGGGACGTGGACCGCTGTTTGGGCCGGTGGTGGCGGCGGCGGTGATTTTGCCGAGAGGGTGCGCGCTGCCCGGCCTGACCGACTCAAAGAAACTGACTGAGAAGAAGCGCGAGGAGCTTGACCGGGAGATTCGCGCGCATGCGGTGGCGTGGGCGATTGCAGGGGTCGATGCGGAGACGATTGACCGCATCAATATTCGCCGGGCTTCTCTGCTGGCGATGCGGCGCGCGGTGGAACAACTGGCGCTGTGGCCGGACTTTCTGCTGATTGACGGCCGGGACACGATTGAATGGGCTTGTCCGCAGCAGGCGGTGATTCAGGGCGATGCGCTGAGCTATTCGATTGCCGCGGCGAGCGTGCTGGCCAAGGTGCATCGCGACCGGCTGCTGGTGGAGCTGGACCGCGAGTTTCCGGGCTACGGGTTGGCGCAGCACAAGGGCTACCCGTGCCCTGCGCACAAGGCCGCGCTGGCGCGGCTGGGACCGACGCCGATGCACCGAAAGAGCTATCAGCCGGTGGCGCAGGCGCTGCTGCAATTCGAGTGAGCGCGCCGGCGAGGCGAGGCGTTCAGGCAGCAGCCGCGACGCGCTGCCTGCGCCGCTGCATCCAGGTGAGCACGGGCCGAGCGAGCAGCAACACGGCGACGACGATCGTGATGGTCATCGGCGTGAGCACGCCTGTCTTGACTTGCCACCAATAGTGGATGACTCCGCAGACGATAGCGACGTACACAAGTTTGTGAAGGCGGTTCCATCGCTTGCCGCCGAGCTTGCGGATGGCCCAGTTGGTGGATGTGGCGGCGAGCGGCAGCAGCAGCAGCCATGCGGCCATGCCCATGGTGATGTAGCGCCGTTTTACGATGTCTGCCGACATGGCGTTCAGATCGAAACCGGCGTAGAGCGCGATCCACGTCATCAGATGCATGGAGGCGTAGAAGAACGCGAAGAGGCCGAGCAGGCGACGGAACCGGATGAGCCAGTTGAGCTGGGGCAGCAGGCGGCGCAAGGGCGTGATGGCCAGCGAGATGGTGAGCAGGCGCAGCGTGGTGAGGCCGGTGGTGAAGGTGATGGTGGCGGTTGGGTCCGGGCCAAGGTTGTTTGTGACGGCGCCCCAGGCGAGCCAGGCTGCAGGACTGAGGCAGGCGAGCCAGGTGAGGACTTTGAGCAGAGTGAGCGTCGAGCGTTTCATAGTTTGCGGATAGCGGAGTTAGCGGGGTTGGCGGGGTTAGCGTCGTTAGCGGAGTTGGCGTTGTCAGTGCATTGGCATCCGGGAGGCTATTGGGTGCGGGCGTGCCGATGACTGGAATACTTCTGGCGCCGCCGCGAAAGCTAGAGCGGCGCGAGATTCAGACGGCTAGCTGCGCTTCAGAAATCCTTTTTCAGGTCCATGCCGTTATAGAGGGATGCGACCTGTTTGCCGTATCCGTTGAACATGAGGGTTGCGCGGCGCTGCGCGTAGAAAGGCAGGCCGATGCGGCGCTCCACCTTCTGGCTCCATCGGGGATGATCCACGTTGGGGTTGACGTTGGAGTAGAAGCCGTACTCATGTGAGTTCTGGTCGTTCCATGTGGTGGGCGGCTGGCGATCGAGGAAGCGAACGGTGACGATTGACTTGGCGGACTTGAAGCCGTACTTCCACGGCACGACGATGCGGATGGGCGCACCGTTCTGGTTGGGCAGCACGTCCCCATAGAGACCGAAGGTGAGCAGCGTGAGCGGGTTCATGGCCTCGTCCATGCGCAGGCCCTCGGAGTAGGGCCAGTAGATTGTGGACTCCGAGGTCCACTTCTCTACACCGCTGTTGTAGTAGGAGAGGAACTGTACGTAGCGGGCGCTGGAGAGCGGCTCGCACTGATTGATGAACTCGGAGAGCGAGTAGCCAACCCAGGGAATGACCATGCTCCAGGCCTCGACGCAGCGATGGCGATAGACGCGGTCCTCAAGCGGGCGGAGCTTGAGCAGGGCGTCGATATCGAAGGTCTTCGGCTTCTTTACATGGCCTTCGACGCGCACGGTCCAGGGACGGGTGGGCAGTACGCCTGCGTTTTTTGCGGGGTCGCTTTTGTCGACGCCGAACTCATAGTAGTTGTTGTAGTGGGTGACGTCTTCAAAGCTGGTCAACTGCTCGCCGGTGGTGGTGAGCGGGCTTTTCACGGTCTGCAATTTTGTGTCGGCGAGTACGCCGGCGGCGGGCGAAAAGACCTGCGCAAGGCGCTCTGCGCCCAAGGCGGCGGCACCGGCTGCGGCTGCCGAGGAAGCGGCATTGCGCAGAAAGCGGCGGCGGTTCAGGTACTTGTCCCTGGGTGTGATGGCCGAAGAGGGGATATCGGACGGCTTGCCAATAAGCATGGGATGACCTCGCGCGGGGAAAATCCAGTTGCACACATTAGACACGATTTCTGTGCCAGAGGTTATACCGGACCGGGCAAAACCTTCATATTGTGAAAGTAACGAGCGCTCGCGGAAGGCCGGGATGTGGCCTAATCGGCGTCGCCTCGCTTGAGGGACGCGGCGCCAATGCGCGCGGGAAGACTGCCGCGTGGAAAAGCGGTTGACTGGCGTACCACGAGGCGGGTGGGGATGGGCCAGTCTTTGCGTTGCGCATTGGGATGATCCTCCTCGATGCCGGAGCGCAATGCCTCAACCGCGGCGACGGCGAGCGCCTTGCAGGACATCTGCACGGTGGTGAGTGGCGGCAGCATGAACTGCGCGAGGTGAATATCGTCGAAGCCGACGACGGAGATATCTTCAGGAACCTTAAGGGTGGTTCTGTAGAGCGCGTGGAGCGCGCCGATGGCGGTCATGTCGTTGGAACACATGACGGCGGTGGGCAGCTCATCGAGCGCAATGAGTTTCTCCATGGCGACGATGCCGCCCTCCATGGTGTGATTGCCCTCGACGAGGTGTTCGGGAGGAACGCGCAGGCCCAGCTCGGCCATGGACTTGAGAAAGGCTTCGCGGCGGGCTTTTGGAGAGCGCTGGGAGAGCGGGCCGCTGATGAAGGCAATGCTGCGATGGCCGAGCGCGGCCAGATGCTGCACTCCCTGGCGGATTCCCTCGGCGTAGTCGACTTTGAGGACATGAATATTGGGCAGGTCAGGACCGGCATCCACGAAGACGAGCGGGAACTCGCGCTCGACGAGCTTCTGGACGAGATCCTCCTCGATGCCGAAGGTCATGACGGCGACCCCATCCACATTGCGCTGGAGGAGGCGGCGCATGAGGCTCTCAGTGCGTGCGGGGTCGTAGTTGGTGGAGCCGATGAGCACTTCGTATCCCTGCGCCACGGCGAGGCCTTCAAACTCCTGAATCAGCTCGGGGAAGAAGGGGTTTGTGATCTCAGAGACGATGAGGCCAAGCATGTGGCTGCGGCCTGAGACGAGGGCGCGGGCCTGCGTGTTGGGCAGGTAGCCGACCTCTTCAATTGCCTTCCAGACGCGCTCGGCAAGCTCGGGGTTGACGGTGGGGATTCGGTTGACGGTGCGGGAGACGGTGGCGATGGAAACGCCTGCGCGCTCGGCCACATCGCGGATGCTGACGCTTCCCGGCCTGCGGCGGTCAGCTGAGTTGGTTCTTAGGCTGCTCACGGATGAAACCGATTCTACGCCTTTCCCGGTGTTTCTCAACTGTTTTGGATGAAATGTGGGGCAAACTTACATGAAAAAGCGATAGATGCTTGAATTTGAGGGAAGAAGTCCGAAGCCTGCGCCGGCAGCTTTGGAGATATGCGGCGGATTTTTGGAAAGCGTTTCCCGCGGCGGGCTGCCTGTGCGCGATGAAGTCCTCAAGTAATCCGATTTATGGATGTGAATGGCCGCCAGCGGCGACATCGAGCCCATGACTGACGAGCGCAAGAATGGAGTTGAGGCTCTCCTCAGCGCCTCGGCGGCTGCCAGGCAGATTAATGATGAGGGTGTTGCCGTTCAGGCCTACGACTCCGCGGGAGAGCCAGGCATAGGGGTTGTGCGCTGCGCCATTGGCGCGCATGGCTTCAGCCAGGCCGGGCGCTTCGCGATCGATCACGCAGCGCGTGGCTTCTGGGGTGCGATCGCGCGGGCCCAGGCCTGTGCCTCCCGCAGTGAGAACGAGCGCTGCGCCCTGGCTGCACCACTGGAGCAAATGCGCCGCAATCTGCTCTTCCTCATCGGGCACGAGCGCGGTCTGGATGAGGGCCTGCGGCCACTGCTGCCGCAGCAGAGCGGCCACGGCCGGGCCGGCGGTGTCGGTTGCCAGGCCCTGCGAGCACCGGTCGGAAACTGTGAGAACGGCAAGCAGCATGGGAATGATTTTAGCCTTTAATGCGCAGGCAGCATCTTGATGGTGCGCAGCCAGATTTCGACGGTCTGCGGCCAGGCGGTAATGGGCAACTGCGTGCGGCGCAGACCAAAGCCATGTCCCCCCTCCGCGAAGATGTGCAACTCGGTGGGGACGCTGGCGTTCTTGAGCGCCATGAAGTACTCGACCGCATTCTCGACATGGACGGGATCATTCTCAGCCTGCAGGATGAATGAGGGCGGCGTTTGCGCGGTGGGATGGATTTCCGGGTTGGGCGTCATGCCCTGCTCGGCGAGGGCGAGATAGCCGGGATAGACAATCACGGCGAAATCAGGGCGGCAACTGAGCTTGTCGGCAGCATCGACGGAGTCGTAGAAACGCTGCTCGTAATGGGTGCTGAGCGCGGCAGCGAGATGCGCGCCGGCGGAGAATCCGAGAACGCCGATGCGGTTGGGATCGATGTGCCATTCGGCGGCATGTTGGCGCGCAAGGCCGAGGGCGCGCTGCGCGTCCTGAAGAGCTGCGGCCGATTTGGGATACGGACCGGTATCGGGGACGCGGTACTTGAGGAGCAGGCAGGAGATGCCCGCGGAGTTGAGCCAGTCGCAGACCTCAGTGCCTTCGAGATCAATGGCCAGAATCCGGTAGGCTCCGCCGGGAAAAACGACGACGGCAGCGCCGGTGTTGTTGCTCTTGGGCGAATAGACGGTGAGGGTTGGCCGGGAGACATTGCCAAGGCGAATGATGGGCCTGCCAGCAATCAGTGCGTCTTTGGGCGTGGTGGTATCGACCTCAGCGGGAGCGTTTGCGGGAGCGCCCGGCGCAACGCCAGGCCAGAGCGGGAGCGTGAGATGACCCGGCGCGGGCTGCCACGCCGGCTGCTGAGCCCACATGCTCACGGAGGTTGTCGCAAGCGCGGCGCAGAGAAGAAAAGCGCGTTTGTTCATGAGAGGGATTTCTCCTGCAAAAGTGACGCAGCGATGATTGCAGCCCGAGGGGTGGCGATGCAAGAGAGAGCGGTTTGGCGGCTTGCACCCAATGGCCCGTTGCCCGTGATAGGAGAGCGCGCCGCAGAATAGTAACGCTCCAACATCGCGCCTTTCCTCCGGCACGCCCGCGTGCAGCAGTTCGCGAGCCAGGTGAGTGATTCTGGAGGCAAGTATGCCTGGACTTCGGCTTGTCGTCGTTTTGATTACGGTCCATATTGGTGCATTACGAACGTTGTCCCCTAGGGCGTATCCACATATAGACTTTGCAAATTTGCATTGATTTGTTGCCCTTGAGTGGTGATGAGTCGATATGAGTTGAGTGAAGCGCAGTGGTTGCGGATCAAGGATATGCTTGCCGGTCGCGTG
>JAJXXG010001263.1 GCA_021781255.1 Acidobacteriota bacterium | reverse complement strand
CCAGTACGCGGCCCAAGAAGTCCAGCGGCGGTTCCATGGAGAGGCCGCCAATGCGGAAGTAGCTCGTCATCATCCGCTGGCCGGCTACATGCTCAAAGATGCGCAGAATATCCTCGCGCTCGCGGAAGGTGTACAGAAACACCGTCAGCGCGCCAATATCCATGGCGTGCGTGCCCAGCCACACCAGGTGCGAGTTCAGGCGTGTCAACTCCGACAGCAGTACCCGCATCCACTGCGCCTTCGGCGGAATCTCCAGCCCCAGCAGCCGCTCCACGGCCAGGCAGTAGCAAAGGTTGTTCGCCATCGGGCTCAGGTAGTCCAGCCGGTCCGTCAGCGGAACCACCTGCTGGTAGAACTTCGCCTCGCAGGTCTTCTCCACGCCCGTGTGCAGATACCCAATCTCCGGATACAGGCGCACCACAATCTCGCCGTCAATCTCCAGAACCAGCCGCAGAACCCCGTGCGTGGATGGGTGCTGCGGGCCCATGTTCAGAATCATGTGCTGGTCCTTCGCGCCTTCGGCAACAGGAACCTCGAGGATGGGCGTGCCCACAATATCACTCATCTAGCGGTACCCCTCCACCGGGTAGTCCTTGCGCAACGGGTGTCCTTCCCACTCCTCCGGCATCATGATGCGCCGCAGATTCGGGTGCCCCTCAAAGCGAATGCCGAACAGGTCAAACACCTCCCGCTCGTAAAAATTCGCTGAGGGCCAAACCGACGTAATCGACTCCACCGCCGGATCCGCCGCCTCCAGCATCACCCGCAGCCGGATGCGCTCCTTATAGCCGTGCGACAGAATGTGATAGCTCAGTTGAAAGCGCGGCTCGGAAGGGAACCAGTCCACCGCCGTCATGTCTTCAAAGAAGTTGTAGCCCGCCGCCTGCACCGCTCTGGCAGCGGCGCAAATCTGGTCATGCGCAACGGTAAGGGTCAGTTCCTTGCGGTCAAACTTGGCGTCCAGCAACGCCTCGGCATTCCACGCCAGCAAAGCCTTTACGGCAGGGTGCTCCGGCAGCCCGTCCAGCACCGCCGCTTTTCCCAGCAGCGTGCCCACAGGCGCGTCATTCATCTTTGGGTCTGTCATTGAAACTCCGGGGTAAGCAGTGCAAGTTCAGCGCGGCGCAACCAGGGCAGCAGAAAACTCAACCAGGCTTACAGATCCGCCTTGTCCTGGCTCCAGTTCAAAATGCCCTTGCGCACAATGTAGTAGAGCCCCACGGCCACAAAGCCGAGATACACAACCATCTCCCAGAAACCGAAAAGCCGCGAGCCGGTAATCTGGGGAAGGCTCCGGTAGATTACCGCCCACGGCATCATGAATACCGCTTCCACATCGAACAGAATAAAGAGCATCGCGACCATGTAAAAGCGGACACTGAAGCGTCCGCGCGCGTCGCCCACGGCCTCGATCCCGCACTCATAGGCGGCCAGTTTCACTGCCGAGTTCCGGTGCCGCCCGATAAACCAGGAAAACGTCACCATCACCGCGCCAAGTCCAAAGGCAACAAGGACTTGCATCAAAAGTGGAAGATACTGCCAGTGGTAGGAAATCATCGCAGCCCTGTCCCTGATTTTCCTGCAAAAAATTGCGCCAGGCACACGCGGATGCTTTCCCCCGTTGTGTGTCAGGCTTCCTACTTGAGATTAGGTTTTCAACCTCATCCCGTCAAGGTGAAGAAACACGCCAGGTTACCTCCCACGTGCTTTCCGGGCGCTACCGCAGCAGTCCGATCCCTAAGGCATTCTGCGCCTTTGCCCTGCCGTGGCCTCTTGCCGTGCCTCTCCTCTTCCTTGTATATGCGAGTGCCTCATAAATCATTTGTGCGCTGCATCACTTGCTTTCAGCCTCTCGTTGGCGCATAATCGCCTCGATGGTTACCGAAATAGTAACTTCGGTAATCTAAAGGCAGGTACCCTCCCTTCCGAAAAGGAAGTTGAGGAGCTCTCCATGGCAGCAACCACCACTACCGGCTTTTCCATCGCGGCTGAAGCGCTCGAGGCGCCCGCTATTGCCGCTGAAGCTGGCCGTCTGCGCCGCATCACCCCGCAGGCAGGCCGCGCCCTCGAATGCCTCGGTCACGCCATCGAGTACCTTACCGACGAATACATCCATCAGGGCGGCTCGGGCTCTGCCAGCGATGGCCCGGTGGAGGCAGTGCAACTCCTCATGGCGCTCAACCGGCAAATCTACTTTGAGTGCCCCGTCGTTCCCACCTTCGCGGAGCGCTGGCGCGCCCTTCTGCGGCGCTGGGTTCCCGCGGACTGATCGTCCCGTTACTGCCCAATCGCCAGCACGGCCAGCAGCAGCACCCACGCCAGCCCCATCGCGTGCCAGTACCACGACGCTGCATCCACGGCAATCTGCCTCAGCTCCACGCGCTTCAGAATCCCCAGCAGGCACAGGCATCCCAGCAGCGCCGCAAGTCCCAGCACCAGATGCGCCGCGTGCAGTCCCGTAATCACATAGAAGAAGTAGCTTGCCGGCGTTGACCAGTGATCGAACGCAAATCCCTGCGCAGTCAGCTGCTTCCATGCGGTCCACTGCCCGGCCAGAAACAGGCTTCCCAGCACCAGGGTCGCGCCAATCCACGGCAGCGTGCGTCGCAGCGCTGGTCGTCCCAGCCCCAGCCATTCCTCCAGCACGTCAATCTCGCGAAAGATGTTCTGCCGCGCCAGTTCCATCGTCAGGCTGCTCAGGATCAGAACGGCTGTATTCAGGTAGAGAATGGGAGGCAGCAGCACTGGCCGCCAGTCGCCAATCTGCTCATGCGTCCCCGGGTCCAGATGCGTCCCTGCCTGGCGTGCAAAGAACAGCACCACCAGCACCACAAAAAACATCATGTCCCCGGCCAGCCCGAAGAAGACGAACAGCCGCACCCGGTTCCGCAACTCCCGCGGCCCATGCTGCGGTCTTGACCAGTTGTCGTCGCCACCCCCGCCCCCACCCCCTGTAGGCCGTCGATCAACTGGGGGCTTGCCGCCAATTCCGGGCTCTTTCCGTTCCGTTTCCGCCGGGGAGTGCGTAAAGGTGCCGGGCATAGGTCGCCTCTGTGATGTAGAGCTTACTCCCACATCACATCGACCGCATAGCCATTCTTGCTGCCTCTTTTTTCACATTGCGCAAAGCGCCGGGGCGCAATCAGGAAACCCGCCTGCCTCGTCAAATGCCGTGTGCCGTGTGCCCATGTCTCTCTTCCGAATCCGGGACTGGCGGCTGTTCAATCCATGTCCGCATCATCCAACCACACACTGACAGCCTGACTGCCGTGGTTGCCCCACCCTTATCCCAAGGGACAGGGCGGGAACCCGTCCCCTGTCAACATCCACATACTCCACCCCGTCGCCGTGTGCCGGGCGCCCCAGGTCTCGCTTCTGAGACCTGGGATTACAAGCGCTTGCAGTTCCAGGATCCGGGGTGCCCCATTCATGGCGTCCGCAAAGCGGGCGTCATGGGTGGGAAACCACAACCTCAACCCACACGCTTGTCATCCTGAGCGACCAAAGGGAGTCGAAGGATCCGCGGTTGCTTTTCCCGCCCCAACCCAACTTCCCGCCGGGTGCCCCACGTCTCGCCTTTCAGACCTGGGATTACAAGCGCTTGCAGTTACAGGATCCGGGGTGCCCCATTCATGCCGCGCCCTTCGCGGCATGGGTGGGAAACCTCAAACCCCCACCCCGCCCGACCTCCCAGAAGGGCACGAACCCCCTTGTCAACACCCCAAATCCCCAGCCATCCTCTAACCCACTGAAAACAAACAGAAAAATCCCGCACCCCAACGTGCGAACAATTTCCGCCCATTTCGCTAACCTTGAAGCATGCCGAACCACAGCCAGCAGCCATGAGCGAGAATCGGACAGGCAAGGGGGTACCCCCACCCCCCCCTAAATATTTTTCTTTTCCACAGAAATCGTGCGAAAAATTACACGGTGCTGTGAAATATCTACACTCGCTTGTCTAATCCCGAATAGGAGAGGGTTGCTAACCTTTAATTACGCCGGTCACCATCTCCACAAAGGCCCGATGCACGCGCCGGTCGTGCGACAGCTCCGGGTGGAACGTCGCCGCCAGTGTATTACCCTGGCGAACCAGCGTCGGGAAGCCCTCGCGCCGTGCCAGCACCTCTACCGCGTCGCCCACGGCCACAATCCGCGGCGCCCGGATGAACACCATCTCCAGCGGTCCGCCCGGCAGACTCGTCTGCTCCGTCACAATGCTGGAGTCGATCTGCCGCCCATAGGCGTTGCGCTCCACCACCGTGTCCATCACCGCCAGCGAGCGCTGGGCCGGGTTCCGCACCTCGCGCGCCAGCAGAATCGCTCCCGCGCATGTTCCAAACACCGGGTGGCTCGCGCAGAACTCCTTGAGCGTCTCAAAGAAGTGCCGCTTCTCCAGAAACTTCAGCATCGTGGTGGACTCGCCACCGGGCAGAATCAGCCCATCCAGGCTCGCCAGCTCTTCCGGCTTGCGCACCTCCACGGGCACAGCGCCGGCTTCTGCCAGCGCCTCCGCGTGGGCTGCATAGTCTCCCTGGATCGCAAGTACGCCGATGCGCGGCAATGCGCGTTCCTGGCTCAACCGATGTTCTCCTGTCGAGGTCGTGGCCGTTACCAGCCGCGTGTCTGCAAAAGCTGCGACTCTTCAAGAGCGGCCGCGGCCAGACCCTTCATCGTCCCCGTCACCAGCTCAGAGACTTCGGCAAGAATCTTCGGGTCGTTGTAGTGCGTCGTCGCAATCACAATCGCCTTCGCGCGCGACACCGCCTCCTCGCGCTCCTTGGCATCATTCTCCACATCCAGCGGAGTGGCGCGCTCCTTCATAAAGATGCCCGATCCTACAAAGATCGCTTCCGCGCCCAGCTGCATCATCAGCGCCGCATCCGCCGGCGTCGCAATGCCACCTGCGGAGAAGTTCGGCACCGGCAGCTTGCCCGCCTGCGCCACCATGTGCACCAGCTCATACGGAGCCTGCAACTCCTTCGCCGCCAGGTAGAGCTCCTGCTCCGTCAGCACCGTCAACTGGCGCATCTCGCGCGTAATCTGGCGCATGTGCTGCACCGCGTGCACCACGTCGCCCGTGCCCGCCTCGCCCTTCGTGCGGATCATCGCCGCGCCCTCGGCAATACGCCGCAGCGCCTCGCCCAGGTTCCGCGCGCCGCACACAAACGGCGTCGTAAACGCATGCTTGTCGATGTGGTGCGCTTCGTCCGCCGGCGTCAGAACCTCGCTCTCGTCGATGAAGTCCACACCCAGCTCCTGCAGAATCTGCGCCTCGGCAAAGTGCCCAATCCGCGCCTTCGCCATCACCGGAATCGAGACCGCCTGGATAATCTCCTTGATCAGGCTCGGCTTGGCCATCCGGGCCACGCCGCCCTCCGCGCGAATCATGGCCGGCACGCGCTCCAGCGCCATCACTGAGGTGGCGCCCGCCTCCTCGGCAATCCGCGCCTGCTCCACGTTCATCACGTCCATGATGACGCCGCCCTTCAGCATCTCTGCCAGGCCCACTTTCAGGCGCAAACCCGTACCTGCAACACTCTTGTTTCCATTCGCTTCTGCCATCTTCTTATGACCTCGATTCAGGACTGCATGCGGGCCTCAAAACCCGCCCTGCCTCTCTTCGGCAACAACTATCAGTGTAGCAGCGAAGACATGTACGGTAACGACCGGAAACAAACGCGTTTTCCTCTCACTGCAATCCTTAGCGTATTCCAATCTTTCTGTCCCAACTCTGGTCAGTCGCTTGCACACTTCCATCGGCATGGACACACTTGACCCGATTGCTGCGCTGTCCCTGCAGGTCTCCGCGTCCAGGGCCCCAGTTACCACCCGTGGAACTCACCCTTCCGTCACAAACCGCTCCACGCGCCGTGCTGCAGCTGCGAACCTGCCCGCAGCGCTCGGCAGCGAACGCGAGAACGTTCTTCTGGAGCACCTCCCCATCGTGCGCTATCTGGCGCGACGCATCCATGAGCGGCTCCCTCAGCACGTCGATTTAGAAGACCTGGTATCGGCGGGCGTGTTGGGCCTTATGGATGCCCTGAACAAGTTCGATCCGGCACAGAAGGTACAGTTCCGTAGTTACGCCCAGTTCCGCATACGTGGCGCAATTCTCGATAGTCTGCGCTCGCTCGACTGGGGGCCGCGCGAGCTGCGCCGCAAGGGCCGCGCCATCGAGGAGGCGATCCGCGTCCTGACTGCGCGGCTGAAACGGCCACCATATGAGGAAGAGATTGCCGCCGAGCTGGCTCTCGACCTCGAGGCCTATCATCAGCTTCTCGGCGAATTGAAGGGCCTTGAGATTGGCACGCTGCATGCCGAGCGCAACGAGGACTCCGGCGAGGAAGAGTTGATCTACGTGCAGTGCCGGCCGGAAGAGGATCCGCTCTTTCTCTACCTGCGCGGCGAGCTTGAAGAGCGGCTGACGTCGGCCATCGTCGGGCTGCCGGAGCGTGAGCGGCTGGTGATGACGCTCTACTACTTTGAAGAGATGACCATGCGCGAGATTGGCCTGGCGCTTCGCGTTGTCGAGTCGCGCGTTTCGCAGATGCACGCCTCTGCGGTCGTGCGCCTGCGCACGGCCCTCGGAGACTTTGCCGCCAGAGGCCGGGCGGCTTCCGCGCACAGAAAGGGATTTCCCGCGTACCACGCGGTCCGGCCGGGCAAGTGCTAGCGGCAAAAGATTAGAAAATTCCAAGGAGGCATGTTCCGAGTCCCATTCGATGCGAGCGCTCAGCAACGGCTAGAGAAAAAAAGACCACTGCCGATAATCAAGCCGTGGAGATAGCTCAATGGGCAATCGTAATACCGCTGATTCGTTCCCCGATCGGCTCCCGGAGCGATTTATGGAAGGCTTTCCAGATCCGTTTCCAGACCGGTTGAAGACCACGCACGCCTCGTCCGCATTCGGTGCGGCTTCTTCGTACAAACAATCTGCCCCGTGCGCCGACCGCTCGTCCGCACGCAAGGCGACTTTTGCCTATGGCGCCGCGCTGCTTACAGATCCGGAGCCGCAAGACTCCGTGCGTGCCGCCAAAGTGGCGGAGGTGCGGGCAGCGCTCGCCGCTGGCACGTACCATGTCTCAGCCCAGGCCGTAGCCGGCAAGCTGCTCGATGCCATGCTCGCCGGCAGGCGCTCCGCGGACAGCTGACGCGCGGCGATCAAACTTAAGGGATGCA
>JAJXXG010001241.1 GCA_021781255.1 Acidobacteriota bacterium | reverse complement strand
GCCCTCTCTCTTTCCACCATCCTGTCCAACTGCTCTCTCATCAGGTTGGCTTGAAGACTGATACTTCGCAGAGTTCTAACAGCAGCGAAGATTCCACCAGCCCCAAGCAGGACCAAAAACCAATTTGGGATGTTTGCAGGCCCGTACAGTTCGCGCCATGGATACTCGGAAGGCTGGCGATAGGCGCTGTCTTTCTGTTTGGAGGGGGATGGCTGGGGATTTACTGCCGCAACGATAGGATTGGGTTGGTTGGCGCTATTCTGGCCAGTTTGGGCATTCTTGTCTTGGGTGCCGCTATCCCTTGGGACTTGGGACCATGCCCCGCCACAGAGTCCAATCCACATCCCGAATATCGCGAGAATTTTCAGCATAATTCGATAAATGTAACACAAAAACACTTGACACAGGTTCTATTTTTGTAATACATTTATTCCAGTGAGGCTGAAATGGCGAATGTGCTCAACACGGATAAGCAAATCGCGGTTATCGCGGCACTTGCGGAAGGGTCAAGCATTCGCTCGATTGAGCGCGTGACGGGCATTCACCGCGATACGATCATGCGTCTTGGGGTCAGAATCGGGCAGGGATGCACCGAATTGATGGATGCCAAGATGCGCGATCTATCCTGCAATCGGTTAGAGATTGATGAGGTTTGGGGATTTGTAGGCAAGAAAGAAAGCCGAGTGAAACCCGGAGACGATCCGCAGTTCGGCGACGTCTGGACGTTCTGCGCTATCGACGCCGAAACAAAGCTAGTACCAGCGTTTCGCGTTGACTCCAAACGCAGCGTGACTGTTCTCAAGATTCCACCCGCCGTCTCACCGGAAACTGCCGTAAGAGTTGTAATCATGCAGGAGCTACGCGATGCCGAAACAGCCTAAGAAGAGGAAACCGGGAAGGCCAGTCCTGCCGAAAGAACAAGCCAAGGGAAAGATTGTTCCGGTCAGATTCGCTGCCGATGAGCTGGAGCGCATTTATCGGGCAGCAGAAACGTCAAACCAAACCGTCTCGAAATGGATTCGCAGCACCTTGAATGCCGCAACCGGAGTTTGAGAGCATGAAAAGCAAATTAGGACACTACCCGCGCCTCCTGCTGCTTAAACCTGTCGTCGAACTACGGCTCGCAGCGCTCGGCCCAGCTTCCATACGTCAGATAATGCACGGTCTTCAGTGTCTCCAGCAGAGTCTCTGCGCCCGCGCTCAGAGCGGCTCCCGGCACAAGCGGCTGCGCGGCTTGCAGACGCCACTGGAGCAGCGTGCGGCTGAAGATGATGCCCGCGCGTGGCAAATGAGCCGCGCTCGAAACCACCTCCGCCGACCGCCAGCCATGCGATTTCATGATGCGCGTCGCAAAGCAGACGTTCTGGATTGTGTCTTTGGCCTCCGGCTCCAGAAAAATTGCAGACGCGGGAATGCCCCGCGCCTCGGCCGCCCGCGCCATCACCTGCGCCTCAACGAACTGGTTACGCACCGCCCCTCCGCTGAAAATCAGCCGTGGCGCAACCCCGCGCTCATACTCGCGCACACTCTGGGCGACGCGCGCCAACTCCATGGGCGTGGGGTTGCCGTCCGAATCAGCCGGCGAGCCCAGCACAACAATGGCGTCGAAGCGCGTCTGGCTGGTATTGGAGGAAGGAGCCATCGCGCGGGCAGCAATCGCCCATCCCAGCAGCGCTGCAACCACCGCCACGGCCGCCAGAATGCCGCGCGTCCGCCAGCTCAGCCGCCCGCGCCGCGCATGCCCCTGCCGGTGACGAGGCCTGCGGGTCCTAACCTGTTTGCGCAGTGGTCGTGGCGATCGAGCTTCCACCAGAAACCTTCCCTCCAGCCTCCACTCTAACGCGAAGGCTCCCGTCTATCGTCAGACTTGTGGAAACGAAGGTATCGGCCTGTGCTCAGGCAAGCTTTGCCGGCTCGCCCCAGCCTGAAAACACGATCTCGCTCAACGGCTTCCGGCTGCGCACAGCCACTTCCGATGCAATCAGTTGCTCGTTTGCCAGCGCTCCCGGCTCGCCCAGATAGCCCAGCGCCATCACCGAACCGAGAGCGTGGTCCTCGGGAATCTCAAGCGCCTGGCGAATGGCGTCGTGGTCAAAGCCTCCCATCTGGTGGGTAGTCAGGCCCAGCGCCACGGCTTGCAGCGTGATCAGGACGGTCGCCGCGCCCAGGTCATAGAGAGCGTAATCGTTCGGTCGCCCATTGCGGCTGAAGCGGGTGCTCGTAACGCCCAGTATCAGCACCGGAGCCTTGGGCGCCCAGGCTTTGTTGAAGCCCGCAAACGTTGCCGCAATCTTCGCGTGCGTGCCTGAGTTGCGCACGCCGACAAGGTAGCGCCAGGGCTGCTCGTTGTTCGAGGAAGGAGCCCAGCGAGCCGCCTCAAATACCCTTGCCAGATCGGCCGGGCTCACCTCGCGATCGGTAAACGAGCGCGGGCTCCAGCGCTGGTGGATGACAGGCAGCACGCCCTCGACTGCGGGAGCGCGCTTCAGCTGATTCACTTCACTGGCAGAAAGGGTCATCGGAGAAATCTCCAGAAGGGGAAAATGACTGCAACCGTTTGATTGCAGCCAGCCGCCCAGGGATTCCGGATTCGCCGGAATACTCATCCCGGCTGGACCTTCCGGCAGATTCGTTCAGCCCTAAGCCGCAAAAGCCGGGCATGCGCTCATGGATAGATCCGGTGCAGCGTGCGCGCAAAGGGAATCGTCTCGCGCACGTGGTCAAGCGCGCAAACCCATGCCACCACGCGCTCGATGCCCATGCCAAAGCCCGCATGAGGCACCGAACCGTAGCGGCGCAGGTCGAGATACCACTGGAAGGCTTCGAGCGGCAGATTGTGCTTTTCAATGCGGCTCTTCAGCAATTCGTAGCTGGCCACGCGCTGCGAGCCGCCGATGATTTCCCCGTAGCCCTCGGGAGCCAGCACGTCCACGCACAGCGCGTAGCGCGCGTCGGCGGGGTCCGGCTCCATGTAGAAAGCCTTCACATCCGCCGGGTAGCGGTGCACCATCACGGGCCGGTCAAACTGCGAACTGAGCCAGGTTTCGTCCGGCGAGCCAAAGTCGTTGCCGTACTCGAAGGGATTCTCCAACTCGCCCTTCTTGTGGGCCTCGTTCAGCATGGCTGCGGCCTCGTCGTAGCGCAGGCGCGGAAACGGCGGCAGAATGTTCTCAAGCTTTGCCGGATCGCGGCCAATTGCCGCCAGCTCGGCGGCGCGATTCTTCAGCACGCTCTGCACAATGTGCGACAGAAAGTTCTCCGCCAGTTCCAGCAACCCGTCCAGATCGCAATACGCAACCTCGGGCTCGATCATCCAGAACTCGGTCAGGTGGCGGCGGGTCTTCGACTTCTCCGCGCGAAACGTCGGGCCAAAGCTGTACACCTTGCCCAGCGCCAGCGCCGTGGACTCGATGTAAAGCTGACCGGACTGCGTCAGGAATGCCGGATCGCCAAAGTAATCCACCGGGAACAGCGTCGAGGTGCCTTCGCACGCCGCCGGCGTCAGAATCGGCGAGTCCGTGCGGATAAAGCCGTTCGAGTCAAAGTACTCCGCCGCCGCGCGCATGATTTCAGCCCGGATGCGCAGAATCGCCGACTGGCGCGGCGACCGTATCCAAAGGTGCCGGTGCTCCATCAGGAAGTCGACGCCGTGCTCCTTGAGCGTAATCGGATAGGGGTCTGACTCCGGCACGCGCTGGATCACATGAATGTCTTCCACGTCCAGCTCGAAGCCGCCGGGGGCGCGCTTGTCCGCGCGAACCTTGCCGGTGACGGTCACCGAAGACTCCTGCGTGAGGCCCTTGAGCGCCTCGAAAACAGCCGGGGGCACGCTCTTGACGTGCGCCACGCCCTGCACCGTGCCGGTGCCGTCGCGAAAGATGGGAAACAGCAGCTTGCCGCTCTCGCGCAGGTTGTAGAGCCACCCGCGCAGAGTGACAGACTGGCCCTCGTGCTGGCCAAGCGTGGCGATGGTGGCGACAGGAACGGCTGCTTTGCTCTCAGGTGTGACGGCGGATTCTTCAGGCATGATGTGTGGACTCTCTGGACGGCGTGGTCGCGCCGGACTCTTTAGAATAACGCGGGGTGCGTGGTATGGGGCCTTGTGGCTCCCACTCGCCGCGGCAAGCCCGTTTGGTTTATCGTCCAATGCGTATGGCAAATCAGCAAAGCAACGTGCCGCATCCCGCGCCGGAGGCGGAGGAAGTCTACCGCCGCTGGCTGCGCTTTCTGGATGAGGAGTTCCTGCGGCACCGCTCGCCCGAGCGCCGCTCTGAGATCGTGCGCGATCAGCTCTATCAGCTCTACCTGGGCCGTCCGTATGAGGGCAAGCGAACCATGACGCTCGCCACGGAACTGCCCGGCAACGTACTCAGCATGTCGCTTGACCCGGAGAACGTGACTCTGGAAGCTGAGCACTACCCTGAAGTCGATCGCGAGATGTTTGCCGTGCGCAAGCCGTTGTTGTGGTTCTGGCAGATGTTCGACCGCTCGCCCATCGGACTCAACCTATGGCTGGGCGTCCGTTTCCGCTGCATGCTCGGGCGCCACATCTTCGAGCACATGGGCACAGGCGTCAAGATCCATCACGGCATCGACCTCACCTACGGCTACAACCTGTCCATCGGCGACGGCGCGTCCATCCGCCAGGGAGCGCTCCTGAACGACCGCGGCGGCATCACCATCGGCAAAGGCGCCGTCGTCGGCTCGTTTTCCCGCGTCTACTCCGTAAGCCACGCCCCGGAGAACTTTGACCAGATCACGCTGCTGCCCACAGCCATCGGCCCGGGGGCGCGCATCGGCAGCCATGCCATTGTGCTCGGCGGCCAGAACGTTGCTGCCGGCGAGGTCATCGGAACCTTCCCCGCAGACCGGCCATAACGTCCAGCCATCAGCGGAGCCGCGCCGCCCATGCTAACCTGAGCCCCTGGAGAATCGATTTGCAATCTGCCGCTTTTCTCATCGCCGTCTTCGAATTTGTCCTGCTCATCTTTTCGCTCAGCTTTCATGAGTGCGCGCACGCCTGGACGGCCTCCCTGCTCGGCGACCAGACGGCCCGCCTCGAAGGCCGCATCACGCTCAACCCCATGTATCACATCGATCCGGTCGGCACACTGCTCTTCCCCGCGCTGATGATCTTCGGGCCGTTTCTCGGCATCGGCATGTTCGGCGGAATGCTCGTGGGCTGGGCCAAGCCTACGCCCGTCATCACCCGCAACTTCAAAAAGATCACTCGCGACGAGAATCTCGTCACGCTGGCCGGCCCGGTCTCCAATCTGCTGCTCGTGCTCTTGGCCCTTGCCGTCCTCGTGGTCATGGCCGTCGCCATGCCCAACGGCCAGGCCGTCGTCATGTCCTCCTTCATCGCCGCCCTCCGCCCGGGCAGCCCTGTCACGCCGAATCCACTGGCTCTGCTCTGCACCCTGGCGATCCTCATCAATCTGTCGCTGTTCTTCTTCAACCTGCTGCCGATTCCTCCGCTCGATGGCAGCCACGTGGTACGCAACCTGCTGCCCTACAACGCCGTGCAGGTCTACGACCGCCTCGGCGGATGGGTCGGCTACCTGCTGATGATTTTTGTGGGCGGCTTTATCCTGCGCCTGCTGCTGGGCCCGGCGCTGGGCATTGTCTACTTTGTCCTCTCCCACGTGTAGCGTCGTCACGCGCTGATGTGCGCCTCCCGCTACAATGTGGACAGCCCTCCAGTGCGTGTTGGCGCAAAGGCGGCTGCATTTTCCCGGCATCACCCCGGAATCGAAAGCACAATGCCTGAACAAGCAACCTCATCCTCCCGCCCGCGCGTTTTGAGCGGCATGCGCCCCACCGGCAAGCTCCACCTGGGCAACTACATGGGCGCACTGGCCAACTGGGTCAAGCTCCAGGACCAGTACGAGTGCTATTTCTTCATCGCCGACCTGCACGCGCTGACCACCGACTACGCGGACACCTCCCAGATCGCGCCCAATTCGCTGGAAGTGGCGCTGGACTTTCTCGGCGCGGGCCTTGATCCGGAACGATCCACCATCTTTGTGCAGAGCCAGGTCACACAGCATTACGAGTTGCCGCTGCTGCTCGGGATGATTACGCCGCTCGGCTGGCTTGAGCGCGTGCCCAGCTACAAAGAGATGATCGAGAACCTCGCTCACAAGGACCTGACCACCTACGGCTTCCTTGGCTACCCGGTGCTGATGGCGTCGGACATTCTGCTCTACCACCCGCAGTTCGTGCCCGTGGGACAGGACCAGCAGGCGCACGTCGAGCTGACGCGCGAAATTGCGCGGCGCTTCAATCAGTTCTACAAGCTCGGCGAGCAGGATGTTCTGCCGGAACCCAAAGTGCTCCTGACTCCCTCGCCCAAGCTGCCCGGCACCGACGGCCGCAAAATGTCCAAGAGCTACGGCAACACCATCCTATTGACCGACCCGGAACCCGTGGTGCGCCAGAAGCTCAAGACCATGGTCACGGACCCGGCGCGCATCCGCCGCACCGATAAGGGCGACCCCGACAAGTGCCCGGTCGGCGATTTGCACAAGGTCTTTTCCACCCCAGAGACGCTCGCCAAAGTCTATGATGGTTGCCGTTCGGCGGGCATCGGCTGCATTGAATGCAAGGGCTGGGCCGCCGATGCGCTGGTGCAGGTGCTCAACCCCATCCAGCAACGGCGCGCCGGCTTCACCACACCGCAGGTTGAAGAGATTCTCCATGCGGGAAACACCAGGGCAAGTGCCCGCGCGGAGCAGACCATGCAGGAAGTACGCGCTGCCATGCGGTTGACTCCGGGCAGTTTTACGAGCCGCTAAACGCACCCGGCAAACTCAACAGGAAACGGAATTGAGCGAAAAGTCCCCCAATCCGAACGAAGTTGGCCACGAGCCGGAAACGCAGGCAACGGCCGCGCCGGAAGCGGCCAGCCATGCCTCCGCGCCGCCGCTGGTGCTCACGCCCAGGCCCGTTCCTGAGGAGAAGGCAGCCAGGTCCGCCGCAAAGCCGAGGCGCGCGGAAGACGGGCCCGACGAGTCGCCCTTCTCGATCCATGTCGGCCAGGTGTACGACGGGCCGCTCGACCTGCTGTTGGACCTGATCCGCAAGCAGGACATCGACATCTACGACATCCCCATCGCCAAAATCACGGCGCAGTTCCTCGCCTATGTCAACCAGCTCAAAGCCGGCGACGTGGACGTGGCGGGAGAGTTCAT
>JAJXXG010000066.1 GCA_021781255.1 Acidobacteriota bacterium | reverse complement strand
AGCGCCTGCCGGATGCCGTTCAGCACCGATCCGCTGGCGGGCGCCAGCCCGTGATACAGCGGGCACTGCGCCTGCAGCTTGGCCTCCAGTTCCTTGTCCCAGGCCAGCGGCAGATTGTCCAGATGGATAGGGAAAAGCTGCGTCGCCGGCGTCAGCGTGAACAGCAGCCCCTTCCGGTCGGTCGTATACTTCACCACCGCGAACATTCCGGTGTCGTTCAACTGCCGCGCGCGCGCCTTCACCTCGGCCGCCGTCAGGCGCGTCCCTGCCTTCACCCCCGCAGCCGCAAGCAACTCCGCCTCCGCGTACTGCGGCGCGCCGGCGAAGCGGATCGCCGGGCCCGGGCTGCTCCGGTGCGTGGGAGAGCTCTTCTTCTGCGCCTGCAGACAAACCGCGCAAAGCAGAAATAGGGCAATCAGTCGAGACGGTCTATGCATGCTCCACTCAGCCTAACAAACCCGTTGCACTCGCATGCTGCGGTTGCACATGCTCCCATGGCCGGTAGCCGTCTCGAACCGTCCTGGGTCGCGGTGTCGCTGCGAAGCGCGCCTCTTTTCAGACCTCATGATGCCGGGCGATCGGTCTCGCGCGCTTCGCCCCGGACCCGCGCGGCGTCACCCACTACACTGGAGGAAAGAAGGCACCAGAGAGACCCATCATGACGACTTCCTCGCTTCCTCTGTCCCCGTTTGGCATTCATCCGGAGATCTCCCTGCGCCCCTGGGGCTTCCGCGACCTCCGCCCCTGGTACGATCTCGTAGCCCAGGGCGACCCTATCGGCGAGATCTGGCTCACCGGCGACGCCTGCCGGGTTGCCACCGGCCCGCATGCCGGCAAGCGCCTCGACGCGCTCTTTGTCGAAGCCCACCAGGCCCTGCTCGGCAGCCATGCCCCCGCGCCGGCCTCGCCGCTGCTCATCAAGGCCATCTTCGCCTGCGAAAAGCTCAGCGTACAGGTGCACCCCGACGACAAAATGGCGCAAAAATACGGCGATGCCCGCGGCAAAACCGAGTGCTGGTATGCTCTCGACGCCCAGCCCGGCGCACAGGTCGCCGTCGGCGTCAAACCCGGCGTCACGCTCGCGCAAATCGAGCAGCAGATTCACGACGGCACGCTCGAATCCAGCCTCAACACCCTGCCCGTCCACGCCGGCGATCTGATCTTTGTCGATGCCGGAACCATCCATGCCATCTGGCCCGGCGCCATCCTCCTTGAAACCCAGCAGAACTGCGACCTTACCTACCGCATGTTCGACTACGGCCGCCCCCGCGAGCTGCACATCGCCAGATCCCTTGAGGCCACCCGGCTCACCACCCGCGCCGGCAAAATCCCGCCCCGGCTCCTCGACGACCGCACCCTCCTCATCGATGTCGAGTACTTCCGCGTCGAGCGGATTCCGGTGCAGGGCAGCCGCTCCAGCGCAAGCCTCCGCGGCGGCTCGCCTCCGGGGCTCGCCTATCTCTTTGCCGCGGCCGGCGCAGGCCGCCTCGTCTCGCCGGCCTTCGAGCCCATCCCCCTGCCCACTCGCGGCATCGTTGCCGTCCCCGCGCTCTCCCCTGACTTCATCCTCGAAGACGCCGGAGCTCCCGGACAGAGCCTCGACCTCATCCGCATCACTCCAAACTGGCCGCGCTAAGGCCGCCGGACGGCGGCACTCCATGGTCTTCCTGCGCCCGCCGCCGGCCGGCCCAACCGTCCCGCCGCCAGGAAACTTTTCCTTCAAATTTGTGTCTTATAAGGTAACTGGCACGGGGGCGGATCCATCTAAACTCATAGGCGCCCGGTCAGAGCTCGGTCCGTGGTTCCCGCGCGTCGCTGCGCGGGTCGTGATGAATCGCGGCCGTTGAGGAGAGATGGCAATGATGGGTATCCTGCTGAAGAAGACGTTTCGTCCGCTCCTGGCCTCTGCCGGAGCGGTCATGTTCTGTGCTGCCGCGGCCCTGGCTCAAACCTCCGCCACGTCCCCGGCTCCGTCTTCCACGACGCCGGCGGTCCGCTCGGACGGGCAGATCGAAATGGATGTGGTCCATGCCCTCGATGCGGCGCCCTCGCTTAAAAACGACCTCATCACAGCCGCCACCATCGAGAGCGAAGTCACCCTTTCAGGAACCGTCTCCTCCGACGCCTCCAAAAAACTGGCGGAGTCCATCGTCGCGGGCGTCAGTGGCGTCACCAAGGTGCACGATAATTTGAAGGTCGGCGATCCCACCGCCGCCGCCCAGACCTCTGAACCCTCGCCCAGCGACGAGGGGATGCCCGGCCAGGATCAGTCCCAGCAGGACATGTCCGGCCTGCCCCCGTCCGGACCCTCGGCCCAGTCCTATCCCGGCCAGCCGCCGCTTCAAAACCAGCCTCCCGACGCCCAGCAGGGCCCCTATTCGCAGTCGCGGCCCCCGTATCAGAGCCCCCAGTACGCGCAGGCTCCCCAGTCCTACCAGCAGCAGTATCCTCCAACCCCCAACTACCAGCCGGCCACCGGACCGGTCACTTTGCGTCCCGGCACCCTCCTGCAGCTCCGCACCAGTGAGCCCGTCGATAGCAAGCACGCGCAGCCCGGACAGCCCGTGCAGTTCCTCGTGATTCAGGACGTCACCATGGGTGGTGTCCTCGCCATTCCGCGCGGCGCCGTCGTCCACGGCGTCGTCACTGACAGCAAGAACGTCGGCTCCGGTCAAATGGCCGGCAGCTCTTCGCTTGCCCTCACGCTCACCTCGCTCGACCTTGGCGGCCACAACTACCCCATTCAGGCCGATGAGTTCCGCGTCAAGGCCCCGAACAAGGCTGGACAGACCGTCGGCAGCGCCCTGACCGGCGGTATCCTCGGCACCATGATCGGCTGCATCGTCGGTCGTGGCGTCGGCTGCGCCGTCGGCGCCGGCGCCGGAGTCGCCGCTGGTACCGCTGCCGGTACTGTCGCACCCGGACCCCGGGCCTGGATTCCTGCCGAAGCCCTCGTCACCTTCCATCTCGCGGCCCCGGTCACCGTTGATCCCGTCAGCCCCCAGGAAGCCCAGCGCCTCGCCCAGGGGCTCTACCCCGGCGGGCCCGCACTCTACCGCCGCTCCCCCAACGTGCAGCCTTACTACGGTTACGGCTACGCCCCCATGCCCTACGGCTATCCGGCGCCTTTCTATCATCCCTATGTCATGATGGGCGGGGCCTACTACTGGCGCTGATTCAGCGCCAGTAGCAGGGGGCGCGGTACAGACATACCCGCCTGCCCCGCGCCCGGTCTGCGTCGCGGGTCCGCGTACTTTGCGGCGCGGCCTCTGCCGCTTCGCCGTCGTCTATAATTGCAGAGTCGCAACGCAGCGAAAATTGCGCACCGCAGCGCCATGGCTTCCGGCTCAGCTGCTGTTTTTGCCGGCCATGCGCGGCCCCGGTGCGCGTAGAGAGTTGAAGGTCCAGTTCCATCCATGATTCGTTTTCTGCAATCGGACAATCGCATCACCAAAGCTCTGTTCGTCGTTGTCATTGGCGCAGCCTCCGTGGCCATGGTGGTTTATCTCATCCCCGGCCTCACCGGCGCCGGCGCCGCCGCCCCTGATACCTATGCCGTCGTCTATCCCCACTGGTACAGCCGCCTCCTGTCCTCCGGCGACACCATCAGCCAGAACCGCGTGCAGCAGGTCGCACAGAGTCAGTTGGAGCAGCGCGGGCCCCAGTATGCCAGCAATCCCATGATTGTGCAGTTCTTCGAGCAGCAGGTCGGCCAGCAGTTGGTCCAACAGGCTGTCCTCCTCCAGGAGGCGCACAAGCTCGGGATCTACGCTACCAATGACGATGTGCTCCAGTACCTGCGCACCGGTCCCACCGGCCAGGTTCTCTATCCCGACGGCAAGTTCATCGGCGAAGACGCCTACCGGCAGCTCATCGACGAGCGCCTCCACATCTCCGTCGACCAGTTCGAGAGCGAGATTAAGGATGAGATCGCTGTCCGCCGCCTCCAGGCCCTGGTCACCGCCGGCGTAACCGTCAGTGACCAGGAGGTGCGCGACACCTACCGCAAGGCCAACATCAAGATCAAGTTCGACTACGCCGTCATCTCCTCCGACGATCTGCGCAAAACCATCAACCCCCCTGACAGCGATCTCCAGGCGTTCTTCAAGACCAACGCCGCGCGCTACGCCAATGCCGTTCCCGAGCAGCGCAAGATCACCTACTTCGCCTTCACCCAGGATCAGATTCCCGGCGGCGTTGCCCAGCCCACGCAGGCTCAGATTCAGCAGTATTACAACGATCACGCCAGCGATTACTCGGTCCCCGAGCAGGCCAAATCCCGCCATATCCTCATCAGCGTCCCTGCCGGCGCCGATGCTAAAACCGACGCCGCGGCCAAGGCCAAGGCCGAGAGCGTTCTCAAGCAGCTCCAGGCCGGCGGCAGTTGGACCGAGCTTGCCAAAAAATACTCCGACGATCCCGGCAGCAAAGATCAGGGCGGCGAGCTCGGCTTCGCCCAGCGCGGCAAGATGGTTCCTGCCTTCGATCAGGCCATCTTCTCCCAGAAGATTGGCGACATCGCCGTCGTCAAAACCAACTTCGGCTATCACGTCGTGCAGGTCGAGGAGCGCCAGACCGCGCACACCCAGCCCCTCACTGAGGTCCAGTCCGCTATCGCTGAAACCCTCAAGCGCGACGCCGAGGGCCAGGCGGCTTCCCGCTTCGCCCAGCAGCTCACTGCCGAAGCCAGCCGGAACGGCCTCGATAAGACCGCGGCCGCGCATCACCTCCAGCTCATCACCTCCGATCCGGTGGGTCGCGACGGTGTGATTGCCGCCCTCCCCGACAGCACCCAGCTGCTCTCCAAGGCCTTCGCGGCCAAGCAGGGAGACCCGCCGCAGTCGGCCCCTACCGGCGAGGGCTACGCCGTATTCCAGGTCACCGGCATCTCTCCCGCGCACGCACCCTCTTTTGCGGACTGGAAGTCCCACGTCCTCGACGACTATCGCGATGAGCAGTTGCCCGCTCTGCTCAACCAGAAAACCAGGGATCTTGCCGACAAGGCCAAGTCCATGAACGATCTTGCCAAGGCCGCCAAGGCCGTCGGCGCCACCGTCAAGACCAGCGACCTGGTCGGCGAGAGCGGCCAGGTGCCTGACTTCGGCGAAGTCGGACAGGTCGCCCCGCAGCTCTTCGATATGAATCCCGGCAGCTTCAGCGGGCCCATCGATGCCGGACGCACCGGCGTCGTCGCCAAAATCCTCGATAAGCAGGAGCCCACCGCCGACGAGATCGCCAAAAACTTCGATCAGACCCGTGAAGAGATTCTCGATGAGAAGCGCAACCAGGCCTTCAGCGTCTTCATGAACGGCGTCTGGAACGACTACACCAAGCACAAGCTCATCACCTTCAACGCCAAGCCCCAGCAGCAACCGGGCACGTAAGCGCCCAAAAACCGTCCATCGAAAGGCCCGCCGCCATCCCGGTCGCGGGCCTTCGTCGTCTCTCATCCTTTCGCTGCGGGCCCTCGCGGCTGCACCCGCGCCGGCGATTCAGTAGCGCCGTTGGCTCCGCCCGCCTTTGCGCCGCCGTGGGCCGGTCATGCCCCCATTCTGCAATCACGATATGATGTCAACATGAGGGTCTAGCTGTCCCCATTGCGGCCCGGCCTCTGGATCAAGAACCAATTGCAGGACGATATGACGCCTTCGACCACTCGGAACGTTGAACTCTTCGACACCAGCCTCCGCGACGGTTTGCAGCAGCCGAATCTCGAGATCTCCGTGCCCAACGCCGTCGCCTTGCTCGAACGCATGGCCGCCTTCGGCGTACGCTACGCCGAGATCGGGTTCGCCGGCGCCAATCAGTTCGTCGCCGACCTCACCGCCGCGCTCTCCGCCGTTGACACCGGTGCCATGACGCTGGCCCTCTTCGGCCGCACCCGCGGCCGCGGCGCCAAAGTGCAGGACTGGCCCGACGTGCAGTTCATCCTCCGCCACAAACGCCGCATTCCCGCCGCCGTCATCGTCGTCAAGTCCCGCCTTCTCGACGTCGAAAAATCCCTCGAGACCTCCGCAGAAGAAAACCTGCGCATGACCTGGGAGACCATCGACTGCCTGCAATCGCAGGGCATTGAAGTCCTCGTCGATCTCGAGCACGCCATGGACGCCGTCTGCGGACGCTGCGAAAACGGCAACCCCTGCGGCGCGGACATGGCCCGGCGCACCCTCGATCACTTCCGCCGGCTCACCGAGCAGTGTGTCCGTCAGAACGTCAGCCGCATCGTCATCTGCGACACCAACGGCGCTTCCAATCCCGAGGAGGTGGCCGATGTCATCGGCGGTCTGGTGCGCGACTTTCCCGGCGCCGGCTTCGGATTCCACGGCCACACCGACCGCGGTCTCGGCGTCGCCAACACCCGCGCCGCCATTCTGGCCGGAGCCGTCCAGGTGCAGGGCACTCTCATCGGCACCGGCGAGCGCTGCGGCAACGTCAACCTCACCACCGTCGTCGGCGCCATGCAGCTCCGCGGCGAGGCGGAATTTGTCCCTCCCCAGGCGCTCACCGGCCTCACCAGCCTGGCGCACTCAGCCTATGCGGCCTTTGCGCTTGAAACTCCCCATGGCGCTCCCATCGTCGGTCCCGGCGCATTCGGCACCTGGGCCGGCATGCACGGCTCCAGCGAACGCAAAAACCCCGGCGCCTACCTCTGGTGCGACCCTGCCCGCGTCGGCGCCGTCCCCGTTATCGGCGTCAACGCCCAGTCCGGCCGCGCCAACATCATGCTCCTCGCTGAGTCCATCGGCCTGCCCCTCAACTCCACCCAGGCTCAGGCCCTCATGGAAAACAACGCCGCCATGATCGAGGGCGGCGGCTACACCGCCAGCGAAGTCTCCTTCCGCCTCGCCTGCATGCGGACCATGGGCACCCTCCGCAACTGGTTTGCCGTCAAAAGCTGGCGCGTCTTCGATGAGTCGGATGAGGTCGGCGGACGCTTCGTCCAGGCCTTCATGTCGCTCACCGTGGGCGATGCCACCGTCGTCACCACCCGCGCCGAAGGCGCCGGCCCCGTCGACGCCCTCACCAAGGCCATGCGCCGCGAGCTCGACAAGTGGTATCCCGCCCTCAAGCACCTGCGCCTGGGCACCTTCACGGTCGCCGCTCTCGACGTCTCCGCCCACGACTCCGCCGCCCACGTACGCGTCACCGTCAGCTTTAATGTCGACGGCCATGAGTCCTGGACCACCGCCGGCGTC
>JAJXXG010000621.1 GCA_021781255.1 Acidobacteriota bacterium | reverse complement strand
GGCGGGTCCTTATGGCCTGTCCGCGGCTTCGCACCTTCTGGAGGCCGAAGTGGAGCCTCGCATCCACGGGAAGCCGATGGAATTTTGGGACCGGAATCTTCCTCCTGGCATGATCCTCCGTTCTCCGCGCGAGGCATCGACCATCTCGGATCCGAAGGCACGCTTCACCTTGGAAGCTTACGAATCCGCCAGGAACCTGACTCCGGAAAAGCGTGTATCGCGCGAGACGTTCGTCAACTATGGGAAGTGGTTTGAATCGCATCTAAGCTCGCATCTCGACCGGCGCTGTGTGAACAGGGTGGAGCGGCAAAACGGTCATTTTCGGGTCACACTGGAAGATGGCGAGCAATTTCTTTCGGCACGGGTTGTTGTGGCGGCCGGTATTGGCTCATTCAAAAAGACTCCCCATCCCTTCAACCAGCTCCCCGATGCCCTGGTTTCCCATTGCTATGACGGCCGGGGATTCCAGACCCTGGGCACACGGGTCGCAGTCATTGGAGCTGGTCAGAGTGCTCTAGAGTCAGCAGCCCTTCTGCGCGAGGCAGGCGTGGAAGTAGAGGTTGTGGCCAGGGCTCCCCAACTGCGCTGGATTGGGATGCACAAGCGGCTCCACGAACTGGGGCTAATCTCGAAATTGCTCTACTCGAAGCACGATGTCGGGCCGATCGGGATCAGTCGCCTGGTGGCTTATCCGGGTCTGGTGCGCAGAATTCCCCTTCCCTTGCGCGACCGAATCCGCATCCGGGCAGTGAAACCCGCTGGGGCACCGTGGCTGATTTCACGACTCGCCGGCGTCACCATGACAACGGGGCGCTGCGTGGTGGAGGCCGCCGAAGTGGAGGGTCGAGTGCAACTCACCCTGAATGACGGCACGAAGCGGGAGGTCGACCACGTGCTTCTCGGCACCGGGTATCAAGCGGACCTTTCACAATACAAGTTTCTGGACAGCAGGTTGCTGGAGCAGATCCGATTGCTCGATGGGTATCCGGATGTCAGGTCGGGCTTCATTTCGTCGGTACCCGGACTGCACTTTATTGGAGCTGCAGCGGCGCGCATTTTTGGCCCTCTGCTCTACTTTGTGGCGGGAACAGAATTCACATCCCGTGAACTCACTTCGTTTATCCGTGCAAAAAGGCGCGAACAGTAGCGCCCATTCGTACCATGGCCACTTCTCCTCGAACGCGAGAACTCGATGAGCTGTCTCGGGCACCGGGCTCCGATGCGGCAACCGGCACCGTAGGCGCGCTGATTGTGGGAGGTGATCACCCAGGACTCGCAGTGGCGAGGAGCCTTGGTAGACGCGGCTATCCAGTGGTCATCCTGGATGACGGCTATTGCATCTCCTCGTTTTCAAGATATGTACAGCGTGTGATCCGGGTGGACGATCTCTTGGATCCACGCAAGACGGTGGATGCCGTCTTAGAGGCGGGGCGCAGGTTGAACCTGCGCGGTTGGGTGCTGATCCCGACGCGCGACGAGACGGTCGCTGCGTTCTCCCATCACAGGGAGGAACTGTCGGTATTCTTCCGAGTCACAACGGGAGACTGGGAGAGCATCCGCTGGGCATGGGACAAGAAGCTGACATATGAACTGGCTGAGTGTCTAGAGATTCCGTGTCCTAGGACATTCAATCCGCGCAATGAAGACGAACTGGCGTCTCTCTCGGCGTACTTGCCCCTGGCCGTGAAGCCCGCGGTGAAGGAGCACTTCTTTTATGCGACAGGTGCGAAAGCATGGCGAGCGGACACGCCGGAGAACCTACGCTTGCTTTACGAGAAGGCTTTGACCTTGATTCGGCCGGAAGAAATCCTCCTACAGGAAATCATTCCCGGAGGATGCACGGAGCAATTCTCCTATTGTGCCTTCGTGAAGGAGGGCAGGCCGCACAGCATGCTTACCGCACAGCGCACGCGTCAGCGGCCTCGAGAGTTCGGCCGGGCTGCCAGCTACGTGCAAACGGTGGCTTTGCCGGAGATTGAACGGCTTGCAGAGCGCTTCCTGGAGCACATTCGGTACGAGGGACTTGTCGAAGCAGAATTCAAACGCGATCCGCGGGACGGACGATTCAAGCTTCTGGATGTCAATGCGAGGGCCTGGGGTTTCCACGGAATTGGACCGGCCGCAGGAGTGGACTTCGCCCACTTGCTGTTTGCTGAACAACTGGGTCTGACCTCTGAAAGGGCCAGCGGCAACCCAGGTGTGGGTTGGATTCGCCTCATCACCGATTTCCCCACTGCACTATCGGATTTCCTGCACGGCGATCTCTCACTCCCGGCGTACTGGCGCTCCCTGCGGCAAGCCCGGACAGAGGCCGTCTTCGCAGCGGATGACCCAATGCCAACCCTCGGCGAGATACTCCTTTTGCCCTATCTGATCGTCCGCAAGTTTTCACCAAGATAGGTGCAATTCCTCCACACATCCCAGTTAGATGGGAAGCTACCCGGCGAACTCGCCGTTTTGGCCCCCCCAAGATTCTGTTTCGGGACACGGGTGAACGGTTGATTTGCTCCCTAGCTCACCGAGCGAGCCTGCGCTATCGCGCCATGTAAAGCTTTCCAACCCGCGTAAGATTTACGCGTTCATCCCTACATCTTGTAGCGTGCAGAATGTGGACTCGCACTCACTTCAGCTGCGGTAATGCACACAATCATCGCCACATATGGCGTAGTTCCGTTCATGCAAATCCGTGGCAAGGTAATTGCATCAATGTACTTAAGTACCGGTACGCTCGTCAGACGGGGATAGACTTTTAGTCACACCGAAGAAGATGACTTCTGCGATCCTAGGTCAGTCGCTTCTGTGAGAGTTCCTGTAACGTCAGCTGCATGGAGGCAACGGATTGCTGCCTTGCTTGATTCCTTCGGCGCAATGAAGTGCAGCTTTTCATGGCTGAGCTTTGCGGCGGATGGAACTTTGGTAATAACCTTGAGAGGAGCAGTAACCACCAATTTGTGACGGAACCGCCGCGGCGGCCCCGAGAGAACAATCCTCTAAAAGCGGGCATATGGGTACGGATGAGACAGGAACGAAGGACGGTTTGATTTAGTGCGATTGGATCGATGGAGTAGCTCTAGATTTTCAGGTCTCGACCCGATACGGAGTATCTTGCTCCCGGCGAGGCGTTTTCACCGTCCTTCCCTCATTGCAGACACTCCGTTCCCTTTGTCTTCGCGCTTGATGGCCTCTGGATTTGCAGCCCTCTTCTTCACGGTGCTTGGCGTGGCAGGTATGTCGGGCTGTGGTTCGGTGACAGTCAAACAAGGCAGCACAGTGACGGGCAGCGGGTCATCCTCCACGCTGAGCAGTGTTCAGTGCGCAGCGACGTCCATTATTGGAGCCAACTCCGACAGCTGCACCGTTTCGCTGACAGGCCCCGCCCCAAGCACAGGGATAAGTATCAATCTGTCGAGCAGTAATTCCGCGGTTGCGGTGCCGGCCTCTGTGACCATACCAGCCGGCGCTACATCAGTGAGCTTTTCAATCTCAATCACCGCGGTCACGACAGCACAATCGACGACGATCAATGCGACTGCTGGAAGCGTCTCAGCAGACGTCGTGATTCAGTTACATCCATCGGCTCCCATGCTGACCGTGAATGCCTCGAGCGTGAGCTTTGGCAGCGTTCCCGTTAGCACCACCTCCACGCAATCCCTGACGCTGAGTTCCACAGGTTCCCAGCCGGTGACTGTGAGTGCAATCAGCGTGACGGGGGTGGACTTTTCCATTACCGGCGCTACGCTGCCGTTGACGCTCGCTCCGGGGCAGAGTGTGGTGGTGAATCTTGTCTTTGCTCCGTCTGTGTCGGGAGCAGAAGCCGGACAATTGACAATCACCAGCAATTCGACAGCAAACCCGACGGATGCAATCAGCCTGACAGGAACGGGTGTGATTGCCGCACATAGTGTGACGCTGACGTGGAATGCCCCGACCAGCTCGCCGGATCCGGTTGCAGGGTACAACGTGTACCGGGCAGCCAGTGGCGGCACAGCGTATTCGCTGCTCAACACGGGGCTGGATACGCTAACGACCTATATGGACTACTCCGTTCAAAGCGGCACTACCTACGACTACATTGTGCGAAGCGTCGATGCACAGGGAGTGGAAAGCGCGCCGTCGAATACGACGACGGCAACGATTCCCTGATCGAGGCTACCGGCCTGTTGTTTGTGAGACTGTGAGACGGTACGCAACGGAGCCATCGCGGTTCTTTGATGCAAACGCGATTCGTGCGCGCTCGTGCCCTGGCCCTTCGACGTTCCATTGACCGTTCTGCTGAACAAGCTGCATCTCGCTTCTCTGTTCCCACCACTGTGCGACTTCGAGCGGTAGAGGGGCCCACATGTTGTCCTGGTCCCGGATTGCCGCCAGATGGCGAAGTAGGGATTTGTATGTCTCCTGCGGCCTGCTTTCCATCAGATAGTCCGGATGCGTGAGGATCGTGATGAGCCCATGTTGTTCACGGATCAAGGCGATCTGCTGCTTCCACAAGTCTATCGAGTAGTCATTGAGCATGTGGAAGAGTGTGTAGTCCTGCGTGCATGTGACAGGAAGCTCGACGATTTTGCCGATGTGATACGGCATTACGGTGCAGCATCCTCCGCGTTGTGGGTCGAGATGCGCAACATTGGGCAGCGACATGTCGTAGAGAAAGTCAAAGGCATCGTACCAGTCGGCATTACGGTAAAGAATACCGGAGCGGAAGCCACGTGCACCGAACTGCTGTCCGTACTCATTGATCTTGGCGGCCCGCCGCAGAAACTCCTGATGTTCCGCGTAGAGGCGCCCGTCATGCTTGAGGTCATGTACATTGACCTCGAAGCCGCGCGAAACGATTTGTTCCAGATAGCTCTTGGGAACCGAGTAGCGATCCTCCGGCACGACCTGAAAGGAGCTGCGAAAGCCGAACGCGGCATCGATATCCATCAGCGCGCCCGTAGAGTCTCTGCCGTAGTTGCTTTCGACATCATGAGTAATGATCGCGCAACTGGAGAAGCCATCCGGCCAGAACCAGATGAACGGGATCGTATCCATGCCCGCTGCGTCGATCAAATGCGCCATCATCTGGCGCTGCAGCCGGTCGACGGTTGTGTCCACCGGCCATTCCGGGAACGAGATCTGGCGCCAGTTGCGCAGATGCGCGCGCTGCAAATGCTTGCGCACCGGGACAGCGAGAAGCGGCCGGAGCAGGTAATAGATCTTGCGAACAGCTGAGTTTACAAGCCTGTTGTTATCGCGGAAGTGTGCTGTATAACGCTCACGCTGCAGATTTTCGACGACATCGGTGAGATCGAATGGAAGCAGAACACTGCGCCCCTCGGTCCGGATTGCGCTCGCGACATCCGCGAGCGGATCAGAGGCTTTGGCTGCCCTTTTCCCGAACGTGGACTGCCCATAACAGATCGTCTTTTCGCCCAGACGAAAGTAGCCGGTGTCCTGGGAGAGATCGCCTTCCAGATGGAAGTCCAATATACCTTCAGGGCATTTGTAATATTCGAGGAAGGCTCTCTTCATTGCTGGTTTCTACTTGGAGCTTTCTGTTCGGACGGACGCCGCGCTGACACGGTTCAAGAAGCGGTTCGTTCTTCCGGACAAGGTACCACAGTCGCGGCAGAAAGCGACTCACACTTTGGTGTGGGCAAGAGTAGCAGGTGCATTCAAGAGAGTGCTTCGAATTTCATGGAAGTACGTGGGGGCCAAGTCTTGCGCGGATTAGAAGTGTTGCCATGATGCACCATCCGTGCAAGACTGAGCGTTTGTGCGAGGTAGCGTGCGGAAAGCGCAGAAGACTTCCGCGAGGGTTATGGGCCTGGCTCGCGATTGGAGGAAATAGGCTTCAGGCGGCCCGCAAACTGAAGATATGAAACCTCATCGCGCAGAGGGACGCCACATTTTGCGATCGGCGCAGCGGGGTTGCCGCGAACCATCGTTGCCGGAGGGACAGAGGCTGTGACCACGCTGCCTGCCGTAACGACCGCGCCATCACCGATGGTGACGCCAGGCAGAATGATCGCACCCGGACCGATGAAGACATCGCGGCCAATGCGGACTCCCCGAAGCTCTTTGAAATGCGCAATCACGGTGGCGCGCATGCTGATCGACGTGCGTTCGCCAATCTCCACGAGGTAAGGACAGGAAGTCTCCAGCACGACGTCGTAGCCGATCCAGGAGTTAGGTCCGATCTTGACGCCCCTTGCGCGGTGCAGCCAGACACGCAGGGTACGCGCGCCGGGGGTCATACGTGCGATCTGCTGGAGGATCCGGTTCTTCAAACCGTTCCAAAGATACTCTTCCGGCTCTCCGGCAATCCTGGATTTGATTTTCATGAAGAGCTCAATGGGTGGGGTGCGATCGGAGTCACCGGATTGGGGCATTCCAGAGATGATGCTCGGTCTAGGAAAATGATACCGTGGCAATCTCGCTCACATGCGCCAGAAACTGCAACTTTGGTGGTTTAGAGGAATTGGCGCCTTAGTCTAGATTGGTGATAGAACTTCCCCCTCGGAAAGGATGGACTGCGGTGTCTTCACGAGACCTAACCGAAGTAGACAAGAAGCACCAGATCCATTCTCTCCATCACCCTTCGGACGTTGCGGAGCAGATTGTGATTACGGGCGGAAAGGGCGTGGAGGTGGAGGATGCGGAGGGGCATCGCTATATCGATGGCCTTTCCAGCCTGTGGAACGTAAATATTGGCTATGGCCGCATGGAACTGGCCGATGCGGCTGCGGCGCAGATGCGCAGCCTTGCCTATTATTCGGGCTATGCTGGGACGACGACGACGCCCTCCATTCGACTGGCGGAACGGCTTATGCAGCTTGCGCCTGGCATGGCGGCGGTATTCTTCGCCTCGGGCGGCGCGGAAGCGAACGAGGCTGCCCTGAAGACCGCGCGTTTCTACTGGAAGGCGCTCGGCAAAGCCGCCAAGCTGAAGGTGATCGCGCGCCAGTATGCGTATCACGGAGCAACGCTGCAAACGATGAGCGCTACGGGCATTCCGGCGTACTGGAAGATGTTCGAGCCGCGGATCCCCGGCTTTGTCCACATCCAGACCTGCTATCCCTACCGCTTTCAGGGAGCGAGACCCGGCGAAACCATCGGCCAAGCCGCGGCGCGGGAACTGGAAGAAGCGATTCTCCGTGAAGGTCCGGAAACGATTGCCGCCTTCATTGGCGAGCCGATTCATGGCGCAGGCGGGGTAATTTATCCA
>JAJXXG010000580.1 GCA_021781255.1 Acidobacteriota bacterium | reverse complement strand
CCGCAGTTCGAGGTCGGCGCGGGCAATCAGACGGAGGGCGCGGGTAAGCTCGCGACGGCTCTTGTAGCGGCGAGCCTGGCGGATGAGATCATCTGCGGCGAAGGGCGGCATTCGAAAGCCCTGCCATAGCGCCTGCCAGATGGCCCGCGAGTCGCGCACGTTCTTCTCCAGGATGACGAGCATCTGGCGGAAGGTTTTGGCCAGCATGTAGAGATGGCCGATGGCGGCGTCTTCGCCAGCGTCAGAGGTGTTTAGGAGTCCTTGCAGCAGAGCGAGCGCGCGGGCCTGGTTACGGGCGCTGATGGCGTCTGTGAGCTCATAGAGGGAGCGCTGCTTGGCGCCGAGGACCATGGTCTCAACGTCACCGAGGGTGATACGGCCGCGCCCGAGGGTGTAGAGCAGCAGCTTTTCCAGCTCAGATGCGATGAGCATCATATCGGCGCCGAGGGCATCCACCAGTTCCCGGGCGGCGTCGGGCTCCAGCCGGGTGTCCGCTTGCTGCGCGGTAGAGACGGCCCAGCGCATGGCGTCATCCTCATTCACGCGGGCCAGCTCAATCATGCCACAGTGCTGCCCCAGCGTCTCATTTAGGCGTTCGAAGCGGTTTTTGTCGTCCAATTCCATGCGCCGGATATCCGAAGGGATGTGGAGAAAGTCGGCAACGAACAGGAGCAGTGCCTGCGGATTGGGCGAGCGGAAGTAACGGTCAAGCGTGGCAAACTCTTCCTTTTTGGCACCGCGGGTGTAAAGCTGGCGCACGTTGCGCACAAAAATCACCTGGAACGGCGCCATCAGGGATGGAGTCTGGGCCCGATCAAGGACCTCAAAGATTGTGGTGTTGCTCAGGTCCAGGTCAGAGAGGCAAAAATCCTTCAGGTCATTCGGAACAAAGGCCTTGAGGACGGCGGCTCGGCAGCGGTCGAGGAGAAACATCTCGTCGCCGGCGAGGACGTAGCCGGGACGGAGCTGTCCGCTGCCGGCAGCCGCAGCCTCGATCTCCGCAACAAAACGGGCCACAGCGGCAAATCCTGCGCCCCATCGTGAGCCGCTCATGGGTGGATTCTCCGGCAATGGGGTGGGACGAACATGCCGCTCCAGAATATCGTTCCCGGCGGCCTGCTGCCAGCCTGGGTGAACGAGGGTTGCCTGAATCTGCAACGGGGCAACAAAGACGGAGCGGCAATAGCGCACTGGATGGGAGGCTTAAAGCACAATGGGAAGTGGGTTAACGAATGAGTTAAGTAACAAGCTTTCTATCTGATTTATAGGGACTCCGGTAACGTCAGAAGCAGAGATTCAGGGCGTTTTTAAAGGATGTGTGCGTGGGGCATGGCTAGACTGGGTCCAGCCTGTTCCGCAGGCATATTCCTTCCCAGTCGCCCCCGGCTTCCGGAAGGGATATCATGCGTCCCACCACCCCTGATGGATGCATGGTCGAGCTGGATGTTGACAAGGCAGCGGCTCGATAGAAGCAGTAACTCCCCCACGATGTGAATGGCGCCGGGTTCCTCCACTCTGCGCCACTCACATCCTCTAAAGCCCCTCGAGTATGTCGGCGACCAGTTGGCGCGCAAAGTCGCGCGAAAGGCGCTGTTCTGCCGCGGGGCTCTCGTCGAGGAATGTGGGCAGGTCTGTCGTGGCCTGGTACTGCTGGCGGAAGACGTAGTTCTTGTTCTCGTAAAGCACCTTGCCGTCGCGGTCCGTGAGCTTGACCGACGCAACCAGCGTGATGAGAAAGCTGGAGGACTGCTGCGTGGAGGTGTTGTACGTGAGCGGTGCAGCGGCCTCCTGCAGGATGGTGCCGTGCAGGATGAGGTCGGGGTTGCCGTCTTCAGCCGGCGTAACGCGCAGGCGCGTGCGGCTGGCAAACTCGCGAATGACCGCGTTGGTCATCAACGCCTCAGTGTGGTAGGCCTCCGTGTGCGTGGAGAAGACTGGCACGGACAGGGTATGGGCGTCAGGCGGCAGATGCGTGGCCGCGCCGAGCGTGTGATAACCGCAGCCGGCCAGCCCAAGCAGGGCGGCGGCAAGCGAGGCAAATGGGAGCAGGCGCATGACAGTTCCAGTGTATCCAACGGCGGGTGTGAGGCGCGCCGTACCATATCGAATATGAACTGGATTGGATGGGCGCTGCTTTCCGGGGTTTTTGCTGCCGCCACTGCCCTGCTGGCCAAGGTGGGCGTGGCACATGTCGACTCCAACCTGGCGACTGCGATTCGCACCAGCGTGGTGGTGGTATTTACGTGGGCGATTGCGCTGGCGCTGGGCAAGCATGGAGAGATTCGTCTGCTGGACCGGCGGACAATGCTGTTTCTTACGCTGTCCGGAGTGGCGACGGGACTGTCGTGGCTCTGCTATTTCCGGGCTCTGCAACTGGGACCAGCTTCGCGTGTGGCGCCGCTGGACAAGCTGAGCGTGCCAATGGTGATGGTGTTTGCCTGGCTGCTGCTGGGGGAGCGGCTGACGGTGCCAGTGGTGGCGGGTGGACTCCTGATTACGGCAGGGGCGATGGTGATGGTCCTGGGCTGAACGCCGGGTCGGCGTGTTGCCTATAAACTTGGAGATAAGAGTCCGCCTCCCGGGCACGAAAGGCCTGCTTTCTTGACGATGGATACGCAAACGCACTCGGCTACCGGCATCCGCCGCATTGTTCTGACAGGTTTTATGGGCTCGGGCAAGAGCACGGTGGGGCCGCTGGTGGCGCAGCGGCTGGGCTGGCGTTTCTTGGATGTGGATGAGGTAATCGAGGCTGAAGCCGGGACCACGATTGCCGATCTGTTTGCCCGCTTTGGGGAACCGGCATTTCGCGACCGCGAACACGCGACCATTGCCCGGCTGGGGGCCGAGGATGCTCTGGTGCTGGCACTAGGCGGCGGCGCCATTGAGCGGACTGAGACGCGCGATCTGCTCTTGCAGGCCCCCCGCACGCTGCTGGTTCACCTGGAGGTGGAACTGACCACAACGCTGGAGCGGTGCAAGGGAACCGAGCATACGCGTCCGGTGCTGGCAGACCAGGCAAACCTGGCGAACCGCTACCATCGGCGGATGCCGCTCTACCGCACCGCGCATGTGAGTATTGCCGTGGATGCGCTGACGCCGGAGCAGGTGGCTGACGCCATTGTGCAGGCTGCGGGGCTGTAAGCGCCCTGCGGGTCGCGCGCACTTGGTATCATCAGATACAGGTGCGGTATTGCCCCGGGCAATGCTGCAGAGGTCCCAAACCTATCCATGACTCCCGTTTCCCAAGCCACCGCTTCGGCAGAGCTTGCCGCGCCAAATGAAAGCCACGCGCATGCGTCGCTGCATGGGCATCATCCCATCCACGCGCCGAGCCCCGGCACGACGGCGACGTTGATTCATGACTTCCGCGAGTTGTTCAAGGTGCGCGTCACGGGCATGGTGGTGGTGACGGGCTGGGCGGGTTTTTACCTGGGCTCGATGCAGTCCGATATCTCAAGCCTGCAACGTGGGCTGCTGGACACGCTGTTCGGCATTGGCCTGGTGTCGGCTGGCTCAGGCGCGCTGAACCAGGCGCTGGAGCGGACATCGGATGCGCTGATGCGGCGGACGGCCGACAGGCCGCTACCGACAGGGCGGTTCACGCTGCTGGAAGGCATACTTGCCGGCATTAGTGCGCTTGCGTTGGGCGGAATCTGGCTGGCGCTGCATACCAATCTGCTCACCGTTTCCCTGGCACTGCTCACGGCATTCACGTACGTTGCGGTGTACACGCCGTTGAAGCGCGTAACGACACTGGCGACGTTCATCGGGGCGTTCCCCGGAGCGATGGGACCGATGCTGGGCTGGACAGCCGCTCGCGGGCGCATTGAGTGGCCGGCCGTGGCGCTGTTCGCGATTCTATTTGTGTGGCAATTTCCGCATTTCATGGCGATCTCCTGGATGTATCGCGAGGAGTATGCGCGCGCGGGGATTCGCATGCTGCCGGTGGCGCAGCCCGATGGGCTTTCAACCGTGGCAGAGGCCCTGTTCTACGCAGTATTGATGATCCCGGTGAGCCTGGCTCCGTGGAAGCTGGGCATGGCGGGCACAACCTATGCGGTGCTGGCCACTGCCCTGGGACTGTTCTACCTGGCCTACACCATCCGCTTTGCGCGGATTCTCAAGGCTACTTCGGATACAGAGAGCAGGATGTTGGCGCGTGATCTGCTGAAGGTCAGCGTCATTTATCTTCCGCTTTTGATGACGACGTTGATGCTTTGCGCCATTGCGGCACATTGAGGCACCATGACGACGACCACTTCCACGTCGAGTTCTCCTGCGGGCACACGCACTGCGATAGCCGTGATCCTTGGCATCAGCGTGGCGGCTACGGCATTTCTGTTCTGGCTAATTTACATTCATCCGGCAAGCGATGCCGGCAGCGTGCGATTTGCATTTTTGCCGCCGCTGAATGCTTTGCTGAACGGGCTTTCCGCAACGGCACTGCTGATTGGATTCACATTCATTCACGCCCGGAAAATCGAGGCGCATCGCGCGTCGATGATGACCGCGTTTGGATTTTCCACGCTGTTTCTGGTGGGATACATCCTGCATCATGCGCTGCACGGAGACGTGCGCTATCCCGTGCACGCCGCTTTTCGCACGTTCTATCTGATGCTGCTGGCGAGCCACATTGTGCTGGCAACGGTGGCGCTGCCGCTGGTGCTGGTGACCTTCTTCTTTTCCTTGAGCGGACGGATTCCGCAGCATCGCAAGGTGGCCCGGTGGACGTTTCCGCTGTGGCTCTATGTATCGGTGACCGGCGTGATCACGTATGTAATGTTGCGCCTGGCGCAAGGATAGAGTGATGACTCCCAGCCGCTCCACGCCGAACGCTGCAAGTGTGCGAGCCGCGATGCCCGAAGATGGTACGCGCCAGCTTCTGCAATGGGGCGGATGGATGGTGGTGTCAGGGCTGCTGGCGGTGATTCTGCTGCAGACAGTTCTGGGCGGCTTTTCCCGCACGGGCGCGCACACGAATACCGGCTGGTTTGCGCTGATTGTCGCGTTGATGTGTCTCCCCTTTGGCGGGCTGCTGTTGGCGCTGGGCGTGGCGAAATGGATGCGCCGCCGCTCGATGGCTCGGCGGGGCTGACGGTCTGATATTCTTTCTGCTTACTGGAGAGCACACGAACATGGCGAAATCAGTCAATAAAGTTATTCTTTTGGGCAATGTGGGAAAAGATCCTGAAATCCGCTCCACGGGCGGCGGCACCATGGTGGCCAACTTTACGCTGGCCACGACCGATCGCCAGAAGGATGCGCAGGGCAACTGGCAGGATCGCACGGAGTGGCACAACCTAGTTGCCTTTTCACGACTGGCTGAGATCGTCCGCGACTATGTGAAGAAGGGCACCAAGCTCTACGTTGAGGGCAAGATCCAGACGCGGAGCTGGGATGACAAGGAGACCGGCGCGAAGCGCTATCGTACCGAGATTATCGTGAATGATCTCTCGCTGCTTTCGGGGCGCGATGAAGGCGCAGGCTCCGGTGGATACAGCCGGCAATCGGGGTCCGCGGCGAGCTTTGACCAGCGTTCGCAGGCGGGACAGGACGACTACGCGCAGGCAACCGAGATTTCGGACGACGATATTCCCTTCTAGGGTCGACCTATCTTAGAAGCGTGAACATTTATGCTTCGATTGCAGCCGTCAAAGCTGTGGAAAAGTGGGAAATGCGCAGCGCTTTCCAAGCGAGGTGGGAAAGTCCGCTTTGTCGCAGCTACTTCGCGATTCATAATGCCGACAATTCAGTTCAAGATCGATCGTGGTAAACTGGCGCCCAATGGTGAAACGGCTTGGAATCGTTCTGCTCCCTTTGCTCACCTTTTTCCCGTTTCTCTCCATTGCCGACGACGTGTCGTACGTCCGGGAGTCGGTTAAGAGGAGCACGCTCAATCAGCCCGGCACTCGTCCGTTTCACCTAGTAGCGTCGTTCGCGTCGTCGCGAGGTACCAATCCTTCACGTACGGGTGAAGTCGAGATATGGTGGCAATCTCCGGACCGTTACCGCAAGGAACTTCGGACGCCCGAATTTCATCAGATTGAAATTGTGAATGGCGACCGCGTTTGGCAGAAGAACGATGGTACCTATCGTCCGGAGTGGCTGCGTGAGTTAACCGTCGCCCTGATCGATCCAGTTCCTCACCTTGAAGATCGCCTTAAGGACGTCGCTGGTGCTGATTTGAAGCATCTCGCAGGCTCAACCTATTACCAGTGGTCAGTCCCAAGCACCGATGGCCAGGTCACAAAGGGCATCGGGTCGTCAATCGCGATCAGCGACGCAACCGGCCTACTTTTTTACGGTGGAGGACCCGGTTGGTGCGGGCTTTACAGGGATTACAAGAAGTTCCACGACCTTCATGTCGCCCGAACGGTTTTGTGTGGCAGTCCGGAGGTCACGGCCAAGATCACCGATCTGGGGGATTTAAAACTGGACGATAAAATGTTCGACGCTTCTGCCCCGGGCGCCGATCCACACCCGATCAAGACGATTCTGCTGGATGAAGTTCTGTGTCGGAAGAATCTGGAGAGCGCACCTCCGATAGCGTGGCCGACGATTCAGGACGGCCCGTTCGAGGGCACCTTGACGGCAACTGTCGCCATCGACCGTGAAGGCATCGTCCGCGAAATTGGCGCAATAGTCACGGACAACCATGCGGTGTCAGAGACGGCGTCAAAGGCGATCTCCGCCATGCGCTTCAAGCCCGTACTCGTGAATGGCGAGCCGGTTCAGGTGGTTTCTCGCATCACCATGTCTTTCAAAGCCGGCCGCCTTGCCGGGACGGAAAACTTCTTGCCGGCAAAGACGTACCTAGCGAGCCTCCGCGCGGCCGAATTTCTTGGCAATGCGAGTAAGTCTCCATACACACTGAAGGCGGAATTCGATGCGGCTGATCCTTCTGGCAAGGTGGAGAAGGGCGATTACGAAGACACGTGGATCGACGCCGAACATTGGAAACGCGAGGCACATTTCGGCAGCAGCCGTTATGTACGATCGCAAGATGGGGAAAAGCGCTATCAATTGGAGGAAGGAAGGTCCGTCGGCCTGCTTCGCGTTGTCTTCAAGTTCCTCGAGCCCGTCGCAGATCTCGAAACCACCTACGAAGCTGATTGGAAGGTAAGGCCAGCAGACCTTAACGGCGCGAACGTCATCCGGCTGCACGCCGGCTACATCAAGGACGACGGTAGTTTCGATCAGAACGTACGCGCG